>JAIOTM010000158.1 GCA_021106755.1 Candidatus Cloacimonadota bacterium
AGACTATCATTACCCGTTTTGTGGAAAACGAGAATCCCATGGCTATCATCCCGAACATAGCAGTAACAAAATAGACAATCCACGCAACTGTTTTCTGATTAAAGCCATACCGTAACAGATGGTGGTGAATATGACCACTATCACCCTTGAATATGTTCTTACCTTTACGTAACCGACGGGCAATTGCTAACATTGTATCGAACAACGGAATGAAAAGTGAGACAATCGGAATCAGCATAGTAATCGCGGTAATACCTTTCATCTGTCCAAAACCGATTATTGAAAGCCCTGCTATGTTTAATCCCAGAAACAGAGAACCAGTATCTCCGAGAAAAACCTTAGCCGGAAAAGAATTGTAGCGAAGAAACGCCAGATTTGACATCATCAGACAAACACCCATGAAAACAATCAATGGGTGCATAAAAACGATACAGACAAGGCTCATAACACAGGTAACGATAACTGTAACCCCCGAAGCCAGTCCGTCAATTCCGTCCACCAGATTAATGGCGTTCATGAGTAATAAAAACCAGCCCACCGTAACTGGATAAGCTAAGATTCCTAAATGAATCTCACCTCCAAAAGGATTCGTGAGAACATTTACCAGTAACCCATTCCAGGCAAGAAACATCACAACCACAATCTGCACCAGTATTTTTATCGGAGCATTCAGTCCTTTTTTATCATCTACAAACCCCAGTAATACGATAGCGATACCCGCGATTGCCAGAAAGAAGAAATGTTCGCTAAACTCAAGGGCTTTGTTCCTCAGAAAAAACAGGATTTGCATAACGATAACTGGTAGTGCAATTATCAGACCGCCCCCGGTTACCACTGATTCTTCATGGACACCTCGATCGTGGGGATGATCTACAAATCCAAGTTTACGGGCAATGCGAATGTATAGAGGTGTTAATAAGTACACCGATATGTAACAAATGATACCTGCTACAATAATTTCCGTATAGTTATTGCTCATATAAATTCTGATACTCCGCAACAGCTTGTTCTCGTCTATATTTTTCTTTCACTGACTTATACGCTGCCAAACCCTTTAATTGAACATCGGTAAGGCATTCTGGCAGGGAAGCTAACAATTGTGTCAGCTTTTCAGGTTTATCTACCGAAACAAGCCAACCAGTTTCATCTGAAACAAGTTCATTGCTTCCCCTGATATCCGATGCGACTACAGGCAAACCTTCCGCCATTGCTTCAAGTATAGACAAGGGCAATCCCTCCCATAGTGAATATAGTAAAAAGACATCCATCTTACGTAACCAGGTTTGGATATTGTCCTGCCAACCTGTTAGCATAATGCGTTCCGACAGCCCGGACTCCGTAACTTTTTTTCCGCATTTTTCCCAGACCAATCCGTCACCTATAAACACAAACGCTAATCTGGAACAAATGTTGCATGCTTCTATAGCACACTGAATTGTAATTTCATTGTTTTTAGGTGAGTCAAAGCGGGCAACTGAACCGATTACAAACTTCGATTGGTCAGTAGCAACAGCAACTGGTTCTGGAGCTGATTTAACGCCATTAACAATCAATCGGGCTTTTGCTTTACTGATAATTCCTGTTTTGATGGCGTATGTCATCCCCTGCTCGCTGACAAATGTAGTTATATGTGCTGCCTTACCAGCTAACTTTTCCAGAAGCATGTAAATTCGTTGCACAAGCCAGAACTGCCCCACGTGAAAAGGAAAGCCATGTACTGTGTGAATAACTTTCTTAACACCTGCCAACCGTGCCGCTATTCTGCCGAGAAAACCAGGTTTGGAAGAGTGAGTATGAACAATATCGAACCGATTTTTCCTGATAATCCGGTATATCTGCCAAAACGCGGCGAAATCGTGAAATCCGATATTACGCTTAAACATTGGAAGCACGTGTACTGTTCCTCCAAGTTCGAGTACTCTGTCGATAAGGGAATCGCTATGACCTGATGGCAAGGGGGCACAAATCAGATGAATCTCATACTTTTCGGGTGGAAGGCTTTCCAATATGCTTAGAGAAACGTTCTGAACTCCAGAAAGAATTGGTAATACCTGAATATGCAGGAGTTTGATTTTACTCATTCTTTTTTCCGAAAACAAGCGTATAAAACTTCTTTGTTTGCATTTTTCGTGAAAACTCAGGGAAAAATGGTTTCGTTTTCCCCGTTTTCATGGTAGCGTTCCTGTACAGACGAAGCAACATTGTTTTAATTGCTTCAACATCTTCCATAGGGCAGATATCGTTGTACTCAAGATTACCTAACAACTCAGCAGCTTCTTCGTGGACAGGTATCATCGCCATAATCGGTTTTCCTGCCCTGAGATATTCAAATACCTTGCCTGTAAGCACTCCTCTCCCTGCTTCCGATGAGATAAACAAAAGAAGTATATCTGCTCCGGTCATCAGAGAAATCGCCCTGCTATGCTCCACTTGAGGAATTATTCGTAGTGGGACAGGTGAAATAATATCAGCATCAATGGCATGTTCATCCAGCAGCCTCTCACCTATGCGGATCCTGGTCTGGTAGACAAGCTGCCCGTCAATAATTGAATCAGCGCGGGCAAAATAGATATATTCAAATACACAATGGGCAGTGTTCTTTGCCCTGAACAAATGGTGGCTGGAATAATTGCCGTCCT
>JAIOTM010000013.1 GCA_021106755.1 Candidatus Cloacimonadota bacterium
CAATTTCCGTGGTTAATAAATGAAACTCTATCTGCTTACTCTGGCAAAAGCTACGAATGCTTTCGTTCTCTTTCGCGGAATGAGGATAATCAACTTTTACTCCGCAAATGGTAAATGAAACTGGTGCTTTTATACGAAGTTCTTCCAGCGTCAGCAAGAGTACCCACGAATCTTTTCCGCCAGATAATCCAACCATTATCTTGTCACCTTCGCATATCATAGAAAAGTCCTGAATCGCCTCTCCGGTGGTGTGAAAAATCCGCTTGCGGACAGAAAAGATTGATTCACTCATTACAAAAACCGTTTCCTACTTGTCAATGTGATGATTCTCCACCTGCTCCTGATTATCAATTTCAGGATTTACTGGTTTTCTGGTTAATGACTCAATAAATTGCAAAGTTTGTTCAATAATCAGTTCTTTATCCTCATCCATCACTGCAACGTGGTAAGAATTCACAAGTCGAACAACCCGGCATTTCGTAATTTCTTCTAGTTTGTGGCACTTATCGGGGATTACATGATCGACAGACGATTGAAACATTAACAATGGACTTCGGATTTCGTGAAAATTCCGACAAGTCATCTTCATCAGAATAACTAATTCCGCTAATCCTTTAAGCGGAGTACAATCGTAAGCGGGTTCAGTAATATCTGACTTGCGAATATCGGAAGCTATACCTTTTGTGTGAGCGACAAAATATTTAAGCAGGGGGAGGAAACGGATGCCCCGATTATCTAAGCGACACACCGGATTGATAACCACACTTCCGGCAATATCGGGGTTATGCTGCGTGTGATGCAAAGCCAGTAAACCACCGAGCGACAATCCGAATAGAAAAACACGTTTGCACTGTCTCCGCAAACGGAAAACCGCCTGATCAACCGCTTGTGACCAGTCTGTCCAGCTAACATTGTTCAAATCCTGCCAACGGGTTCCATGTCCGGGAAGAAGCGGAACATAAACACTGTAACCTGCCTTGTGAAGACTTCGGGCGGAGAAATCCATAGCACCCGGAACAGAAGTAAAGCCGTGCAGTAATACAATCCCAATGGGTCTTTTCCCAATCAGAAAAATTGCCTGAGCTTGTTCAGCCGTGAAATTATTCATCTTCTTCCTCCCAGTCCAGCGATTTTTTAATTGCTTTGTGCCAGCTGGCAATCCGCTTGATACATTCTGTTGAAGTCATTCGCGGTTGCCATTTCTGTGAAACCTTCCATAAACTACGTAATTCATCCCTGCTTTGCCAGAAACCTACCGCGAGACCAGCAGCAAAAGCCGCGCCGAGTGCCGTGGTTTCGGTCTCCTCTGGTAAAACAACTTCCATGTTCAGAATATCTGCCTGAAACTGCATCAACAGATTATTAGTGGTCATTCCGCCATCAACTTTCAGGCTCGAAAGAGATGCGCCGGAATCTTTCTGCATTGCTTCAAACACGTCATGAGTCTGAAAAGCGGTGGCTTCCAGTACAGCTCGAACAATATGCGCCTTTGTGTGGAAGTGAGTAAGTCCGCAAAGAATCCCTCTGGCACCGGGGTTCCACCAAGGAGCAAACAAACCTGTAAAAGCAGGCACAAAATAGAGTCCCCTACTACTATCAACGCTGACAGCAAGCTCTTCCGCTTCTGTTGATTGCTTTATCAGACCAATGTTATCCCGTAACCACTGAATAGCGGAACCTGCCACGGCAACAGAACCTTCCAGAGCATAGGTTGCAGGCTCTTCACCGACCTTTGCCGCCACGGTAGTGAGTAATCCGTTTTTTGAGAAAACTGGATTGGAACCTGTATGCGTCAGCAGAAAACAACCAGTGCCGTACGTGTTTTTTGCTTCGCCATTATTGAAACATGTCTGCCCGAAAAGAGCTGCCTGCTGGTCTCCAAGTATTCCGGCAACAGGTATTTCCGCTTGAAAAGGGCTATCACCGAAAGTCAGCGGCGGATTACTTATTACAGACGATACAATCACGGGAAGGCAGTTTATCGGGATTCCGAATATTTTCAGTAACTCATCGTCCCAGACTAACTCACGGATGTTCATCAACATAGTCCGACTTGCATTTGTAACATCGGTAATGTGTTTGCCAGTAAGTTTCCAGACTATCCAGGAGTCGATGGTTCCCACCAGTACACTGCCGGATTCCAGTTTTCCGCGTAAATCGGGATTTTTTTCCATCAGCCACAGTAGTTTCGGGGCAGAGAAATAAGTCGAGGGTGGTAATCCGGTTCGTTGCTGAAAGTATTCGCTACTATGCTCTTTCGCTAACTTGTTTACAATCTCTCGTGTTCGTGTATCCTGCCAGACGATTGCCCGATAAAGTGGTTTTCCAGTAGCTTTGTCCCATACAACGAGTGTTTCACGCTGGTTCGTTATACCCAGAGCCACAATTTGGATATTATGTTTCCTTGCCACGCTTAGAGTTTCGGTAATAATTTTACATGTGTTCTGCCAGATTTCCTCCGCGTCATGTTCCACCCAGCCAGCTTGAGGAAAGTACTGCTTGTGTTCTATCTGGTATCCAGTTACCTTACGGGCGGAGTGGTTGAAAAGCAATAAGCGAACACTGGTTGTTCCAAGATCAAGCGCGGCAATGAATTTTTCTGCCATTGCTAATTCGACCAATACCTTACGAGACGAATTCCGTTAACGCCTTCGGCTGTATAAATATCGTTAGCACACATTGTTAAAGAAGTTATAGTACTGTTGTTTATGTAGAACCTGTCTATCTCCTTCAGCGAACCGGGATTAGAAATATCAATAGCAATTAGTTCTCCGCTAGTTACGATTATTGCCTGAGTTCCATAAAGTTGTATATCCTGATTATCAATCCAGAAAGAGAATGCTCCAATTTGAGTTGGTGTCGAGGGATTGGAAATATCCACCGCAAGCAGGCGGGATTCGGTAAGGGCATAGAGATAGTTCGCGTTAACCGCCAGCGATACTCCATAGCTTAACGGAAACTCTCCTATCTCAACAGGATTGTATGGATCATGGATATCTGAAATCCAGACACCATCGGGATAAATTCCCAATAAGTAAGGATATTCAAGCTCAATTCGCCGGGTTCCCACAGCGGTGCATCCGAAAGCAGTTTCGTAAACAGCGTTGTCGTTTGTAACATCCAGAATCCGGTAACCAAAATCAACATCGGCAATAAACGCTAACTGTCCCGAAACAATAATATCGGAGATTCGTCCAAATGAATTGTTGGAAACTTCGATGATATTAAACGGGTCAGATATGTTCAGAATTGTAAGATTCTCACCACCAAGATAGGCAAAGTCACCGGAAATATCAAAACAATCGGCAATAAGCGGGTAATATCCCATTAAGGTAAGACCGTTTGAGGTGGAGGCATCATAGGCGACTAAGCCGATGGTTTCTAAACTGAAAAGTATATCGCCCCTTACTTTCAAACGCGAAACCGACGTTTGGGTTGTATGAGAGTAAAGTTCCAGAAAATGCTCACCAGGAGGAACTGCACCTGTATCTGTCATGCTCAACTTGCATCCGGTAATTATTATCAGCAGAGCGAAAAACAGAGAATATTTCAGTAGCTTCATTATTACCTCTGATAACACTGTGTTTTTTGCATCGAACACGTCAACAATTATTGCAATGAAACGCTTACAAGAAAAAATCGTTGCCATATTTGAGTAGCAAATGTGAATTTGCACTAAATTACATTTTAGGAGATATAACATGAGAATTTGTATGCTTATACTTGCCTTATTCACAATGGGCATACTATCGGCGGAGCAGTTAACCCTGACCACCCCTGAAGGTCAGATAACCATTGAAGTTACTGGCATGTCCAGCGGTTCCAACATCTCCGGCGCGATTATCGACAACATAGCCGACAAACTGGAAATACTGGATAATCAGTATGTGTCAGAATTAAATCGGTTAGACAAAACACGAGCCAGAAACATTATCAATGAAATTTTCGCGTTACTGGCAACTCTGCCTACCGATGCTAACGTCCAGATAAAACAAAGCACGGTATCCAGTACACCTGACAACGCTTCAATGAACCTTAATGTAAGCTTCAACGCTAACAGTATTATTAAGGAGCAACCCGACGTTACTCCATCCGAAGAACCTGCTCCAACCAAACAGGCAGTTAACGAAACCCGCTTCGCGGCGATGCTGAAACAGGTTAACGCGGAATCCTTTGCCGATGACAAAATGAACGTGATTAATACAATCACCAGAAAACACTATTTCACAGTTGAGCAGTTAATACGTCTTGTCAGTGTTTTTACTTTTGCTGATGACAAAGTTGATGTAGTCCGTAAGGTCTATCCAAAAGTTGTGGATACCGAAAACTCATTTCATCTGCTGAGTGCTTTCACCTACTCGGATGATAAAAATCGGGTGCAACAGATAATCGACGAATTCGAATAACTCCGGTAATTTCTTCTACTGTTTGTTTATCAGGACAGCCTGATACTGGGGACTGTAAAAAAGATTGAGTGCACTCTAAAAACCTTCTTACCCAAGCCACCCATTTTTTTTGTTCGCTA
>JAIOTM010000053.1 GCA_021106755.1 Candidatus Cloacimonadota bacterium
TCTATTCATTTGGAGAAAGCTTTGGAGAAGGAACCGGGATACCCGCATGGGCGGGTGACAGTGGCGGCTGGATAGACGCGGCTTTCGATTTGACTTCCTGGGCAAATGAGAATATCATAATCCGTTTCGCTTTTGCTTCAGACGCGAATGCCTGTACTATCGATGAAGACGGGGACGCTACATGGTTTGGGGTCAGAATTGACGAGATTAACATTGGTGACCTATTTTTCAGTAACGCCGATGCCATTCCTGGCGACACTGTAATGCAAGAAGGTTATGGCGGCGATTATGGGGGGGACTTCTGGAGCGAAAGTCAGGCAGAATCTCATTCTCCCTCCACTTCCATGTGGTGTGAAGCCCATCCAAACCTTATCGATGAGCTTGTTACCTCATGGTACCACATACCAGATAACGGAGATGTTTCGCTCAATTACTGGCTCAATTATCAAATGCTGGATTCCGATGGCGACAACGATAATATTCCCGATGATTATCTCGCTGTTTATGCCAAGTCCAGCCCCGATATTGCCTGGACCCGCCTGCATATCATTACAGCCGGGATGTTACCGGAAACAGGATGGTATCATGTGACTGATGAATGGCTTGCAAGTTTCGCGGGTAACCTGACAACCAGACTGGAACCGTGGGCGGGATTTCCAATCCAGTTGAAGTTTGTCGTAATTACGGACAACAATGACGATGGCGGAATAGGCACAGGATTGTATCTTGATGATGTGGAAATTATCCACGAACCAGTACTTCCCGCTCCTTATAAACCTCAGGTAATTGTTAACACGGCTGGAACGGTAGAGCTAACCTGGCAGATACCACACGATTTTGAACAACTTGAATATTTCACAGGACAGTTCAATTACTTTGTAAACGATTTGCAACCCTACGCTGTCTCTATTGTTAACGATTCTTCCAATGAAGTGCTGCTTTGTAGTATTGACGCGATTTTTTCCAGCAACGAATTCGCGGTACAGGGTTCTCCTGATTTCTACATCTGGAATACAAGCGAAGGCGTTCCTGACTCGCTACTTTATACAATTCCAAATAATTCCTACATCCCGAATAATAGCTGGTTCAGCCTTGATGTAAGCGAATATAACATTATGATTCCATCTGGAGATACTTTATTCGTCGGATTCGACGGATTATCCGGAGGCGAACAGGGAATCGCGGCGGAAGATGCCTTTTCCGAGGGTCATCATTACTGCATGCTTAATAGTGTATGGACTGAGATTTCAGTAGCTTACGGAGGTATATCCAACCTTGCTCTGACTGCTACAATTCTGCAACCTGTAACCGCTGATTTACCATCTGAGTATGAAGTGTATCGCAAATTGACAGGTCAATCATGGAATCTGTTAACTACGGTGACAGATACATCCTTTGCTGATTTTTCGCCTATTGTTAACCATGTTAACGACTACAGTGTCAAAGCTGTTTACAGCGGTAACAGCTCTCCTTTCTCAGAGACGCTATCTATCTTGATACCAAGTGATTCTGTACTTGAACTTGTTGCGGATGATGGTAGCGCGGAAGGAAATCTGGCTCCTTTACCCGGTGAAGAGTATGCTGTCAGTTTTTCGCCCTTCGATAATTTCGTTATTACTTACTGTAGCCCAACATATTTTAAAGTCTTCATAACTTCTCCGGGATTACAGGATATCCAACTTCTGCTATATTCAGCCGAAAATGACTGTGTCCCACAGGAAGAGCTTGTCTCGGTGTTGTATCCCGCAGAGTTACTCTCTTCCGGCTGGAATTATCTTGAAGTGCCTGATCCGCCAGAGTTAGACTCAGGCAAAATATGTGTTTCGGTTCGCGGTGCACAATCAGTCAGTACTATCGGATTGGATGAGGACAATACCGGAGACAGTTACATCTTTTCCGGGGGACAGTGGAGCACGTTAGATACTGGAAACTGTTTGCTCCGTCTATATTTTGATACGCAGGTAGCTATCAATAACGAAACCTCCCCCTGCTATCTTCGCGATGTTGTTATCGCACCCAATCCATTTAATCCTGAAACAACTATCCGTTATCAACTACAAGCTCCTTCGGAAGTAGTTATAAGCATTTACAATATCAGGGGACAATTGGTAAAAAACTTTGAAAAACAACATCTCACAGTGGGAGCACACTCCCTTATCTGGAATGGACGAAACCAAACTGGTGAACAAGTGGCAGGTGGTGTATATTTCTGTCGGATTTCCACTGATAGCGATAACCTTGTAAAGAAAATGCTACTCTTGAAATAGTGGCAATAGCTACGTTTATGGAGATAATTTGAAAGTCTGTCAACAACACGAACATTTCAAGGAGACATTTATCATTAATGTAAATAATTATGTATGGTAAAACAATATCCTACGCCGTTAATGGTATTGACGCTAATTCGATTACTGTAGAAGCCGATGTCAAAGGCGGATTAGCGAAATTTACTATTGTCGGACTGCCTTCCAACAGCGTTAGAGAAAGTCGGGAACGAGTAACCTCGGCAATTAAAAACTGCGGCTATAAATTTCTGGCTTATAATTATACAATCAATCTGGCTCCCGCAGACCTCAAGAAAGAGGGTGTGGCTCTTGATTTACCGACCGCTATAGCAATACTTGCAGCTTCAAGCCAGATAAGTGATTCCAAACTTTCCGATTACGCGTTAGTTGGCGAACTATCGCTGGATGGAATTCTGCGACCAATTCGCGGCATACTACCTATTGCGACTGCCGCTCGGAAAGATAAGATTAAAGGATTAATCGTACCAACAGAAAACGCCGAAGAAGCTGCAATTATTGATGGCTTGAACGTCTATTCTGCAAACCATCTCAGTGATGTTACAGATATAATTGAAGGCATTACTTCACCCGATCCTGTTGTGGTTGACCGGAAGCAGATATTTGACAGTTTGAACCTGAACAGCATAGATATGTTTGATGTTAAAGGACAATTTCACGTTAAACGCGCTCTGGAAGTCGCCGCCGCTGGTGGACACAATATATTAATGATAGGACCTCCTGGTTCCGGCAAAACCATGCTGGCACGCAGACTACCCACAATTCTACCCACTATGGCACTCAGGGAAGCTCTTGAAACAACCAAGATTCATTCTGTAGCCGGGCTGACAGGTAACAGAAACAGCATTATTACGGAACGTCCGTTCCGCTCTCCGCACCATACTATCAGCGATGTTGCCTTGATTGGTGGAGGAAGCTATCCAAAACCCGGAGAAGTCTCTCTATCTCATAATGGTGTTTTGTTTTTAGATGAATTGCCTGAGTTTAAGAAAGCTGTACTTGAAGTACTACGCCAACCTCTCGAAGATGGTGTTGTGACAATCTCCCGAGCTACACAAAGTCTGGAATTCCCTGCAAAATTCATGCTGGTAGCATCTATGAACCCCTGTCCTTGCGGGTATTTCGGTAGTCATGTGGTTGGACGCTCATGCAATTGCACAATTGGCATGGTGCAAAAATATCGAAGCCGTTTATCAGGACCACTCTTAGACCGGATAGACATACATATTGAAGTTCCGTCAGTTAACTACAGCGACCTTTCCGCGCTACCAAGCGGAGAGAAGTCCTGCGATATAAAGCAGCGAGTCAATTCTTGTCGCTCAGTTCAGATGAACAGATTTGAGGATAAAGGAATTTTTGCCAATTCTCAGATGAATTCAAAGCTGATTCGGAAATATTGCCAGATAGATGGAAAAGGACAGAACCTTCTGAAAACCGCCATTGAGCAAATGGGGCTTTCCGCGCGAGCTTACGACAGAATTCTCAAGCTATCCCGTACAATTGCCGACCTCGAAGAGAGCGAACCCATTCTGGAGCACCATATCAGCGAAGCTGTACAATACCGGAATCTCGACCGGAAATTCTGGGAATAATCTTCCAGACCCTATTCTGCTTGCCTTGTTATGTGAAAGCTTTCGTGAATAAATCCCTTAGAGTCGAAACGGATAAAGAAAGGGCAGACCCTAAGGTCTGCCCAAACTGATATATCTCAGCGTCAGCTTATTTCAGCATCAGCATCTTGTTTGTTTTTACACTCTCACCAGCTTTCAGTCTGGAGAAATAAACACCGGAAGCAGCTTGCTTGCCAGCGTTATTCTTACCATTCCATGTAAATGTATGAGTTCCAGCTTCAAGGTAATCCGAAGCAATTGTTTTCACTAACTGACCTTTCACGTTGTAAACAGCAAGTTCAACATCGCTATCTAAAGGAAGGTCGAAACTGATTTTTGTTGTCGGGTTAAATGGGTTTGGGTAGTTTTTCAGAGTCACCTTAGTAAGTACAGGTACAGCTTCAGTTTCGTCATTTATTCCATTTGTCGGGAAATAGACATCAATAGCCATGAAGTTGAGTTCACTACCGAGGTCAGCACCATTAGCCTGAATAAACGAACCTAAGCTTTGATCATCTGAAAAGAATAAAGGAATTCTACCCCATTTATGCTGAAATCCATGTTGTTCATTATCAAGATCAATAATTTCATTCCCCGGATACCAGTAAACTGGAATCATTCCGGTAAGTTCAGGGGTATCAATTGCGTTCAACCAGATGGGGTCAGACCAATTATCGCCGTAATCTTCGGAGAAGCACATTGCAAGTTCCGGTACTTCTTCCCAACCAGCAAAACCATTGTAACCTTGCTGCGCGTTGTAAGACATGTATCCATCTCCCCACATAACAGCCATGAAAGGTTGAGTCTCACATTTTATTATTTTATACCAGTTCTCATGGAAAGCGTCTTCGGTATCGTGCCACCAGATTGGGAAGTCTGCTCCAGCTAATTTAGGATTGCCATAACCTTCGTCTCCCGGATAAACAGAGTCGGGTTCATCCCAGAAATCGTCAACAACGCCATCATGGTCTTCGTCCCAGGAGATATATGGGAATGTATTGTTTCCATCTGTACTCTGCGGATATATGTTCTTTATTGAAAACTGCTCTGAAGCAGGATCAAAGATAAACATTTTAGGGAAATTCTGCGAGTACCAAAGGCTCCACATATCTTCGGAGTCAGGACCAGCCATCTGCATCATGGGAGCAGGCATCTGAAGGCGTCCAAGGTTATCAAATGTAACCATTACATGGCTTGCCCAGCTCGACCAGCAGTTTAACTGAAATTCTGTGTCAACATCAAAAAAAGGTGAGCCATCAAGTTTTTCCGGGTTAGCAATGATAGTTTTAGGATCAAATTGGTACATATCCCATGTACCCTCACCATAATTATCATTATAAAAGACTGTTACTGCGTATCACAACACAGGGGCATTATCTACTACAAGAGTATCAGCCTGAAGGAAGCCCATCATAGCTACTTTACCATCGTCTGTTACAGCATAGCCATTGAAATAACGTCCCCAAACACCTTCCGCGATACCTGACTCATTGTTGTAATCGTCAAGTACAGGCCAGGTAACATAAATTGGCACGTCAAAATCGTATCCGCCAGTATTATCGTTCCAGGCAAAATCGGAGATAGTAAGCATTACATTTTCAGAAGGAACTCCCCCGGGTTGTTCGGGTGTTGGATCGCAGTGAGATGTATTATTATTTGTAAATATCAGAAGACGCCTCTTAGTACTGTCATCAGGATCATTGATGATATAGAGGTAAGGCCAGGCAAACTGATCATCAGCAAAAGGAGACTCTACTCCGCCGTAGTCCTCGCTATCTAACCACTCAATAACGGAACTGACATATCCCGGAGAACCAAGCAAGTGCCAGCTATCATAAGCAAGCTCAACTTCCCAATTGCCATCGTTATCGTTGTCAACATGCCAGGCAATAATTGGGTCTTGTGTTACAGAATCAATATCTATTCCGGGATAACCTTCGCGAATATTTTGGGCTGAAATAGTTGAAGCTGCTCCTACATTGTAAGTATCATACTCATCAATGTAGGAGATGTAAGAGGTAAATACACGCCGCTCTGAATTCAGGGGTTGGGCGTGATAACTCACAAACATACTGCCTCCTGGCAAGTATCCTAAATTTGGATGCGTATAGTCGCCCTGAATTTGCAATGGGGTATTACAATAACTACCGGGCATGTAGTCGTAGTAAGAGAATATAAGACTTGTAGGCGGTGCTTTTACATTCCAGATAACTTCGTTTCTGGCTGTGGACGTTTTTTTAGCCGGAATCTCTTTTTCGTTGATTGACATGGGTTTGATTTTCTTCTTTGAATAGGGGTCCATTGTGTCCGCCCAGAGTAATGTTCCAAGTAACAACACTAACACCGTGCAAGTAATTAGTCGTTTCATTTTTCCTCCCAGTTCATAATTCAGATTTTGGTCTGATTCATTCTAAATGCTTGATATCTGATGCTATTAAATGCAAAAACCATTCCCAAACATACTGAGCGTGTATATCTCTGTTTAGCAGAGTGTTACACAACATCGGAGTGTCGTGTTTCTCCTTATTATGTAAACACTTTTTACACCTCGCCAAGTGTGTTAACCTTGTTATATGAAAACTTTTCGTGAATAAATCCCTTCGAGTTGTAACGGATAAAGAAAGGGCAGACCCCAAGGTCTGCCCCAACTGATATATCTCCGCGTCAGCTTATTTCAGCATCAGCATTTTGTTTGTTTTTACACTCTCACCAGCTTTCAGTCTGGAGAAATAAACACCGGAAGCAGCTTGCTTGCCAGCGTTATTCTTACCATTCCATGTAAATGTATGCGTACCGGCTGCAAGGTAATCGGATGCAATAGTTTTAACTAACTGCCCTTTCACGTTGTAAACAGCAAGTTCAACATCGCTATCTAAAGGAAGGTTGAAACTGATTTTTGTTGTTGGGTTGAATGGGTTTGGATAGTTGTTAAGAGTCAGCTGACCAATATCAGGGATAGTTTGGTTATTGTTTGAAACTGGAGTCGGTTCCCAACCAGTAAGGTCATGGAAATTTACATCAATAGCCATGAAGTTGAGCTGACCACCAAGGTCCATTCCATTTGTTTGAATAAACGAACCAAAGCTGTTGTCGTCCATAAAGAACAATGGAATCCGTGCCCAACCATCATCGAAACTATCGAAAAGATTTATAATTTCATTACCCGGGTACCAGTAAACTGGAATCATTCCGGCAAGTTCCGGTGTTTCGATAGAATTCAACCAGATTGGGTCTGACCAATGGTCACCGTGGTCAGCGGAGAAGCACATTGCCAGTTCTGGTACTTCTTCCCAGCCAGCATAATAAGTTAAGCCTTGTTGAGCATTATAGGACATGTAACCATCGCCCCACATAACAGCCATATATTTCTGATTTTCACAGGTTATAACTTTATACCAGTTTTCATGGAACGCGTCTTCAGTGTCGTGCCACCAGATTGGGAAGTCTGTTCCGTTCAGTTTTGGATTACCGTAACCTTCATCTCCTGGATAAACAGAGTCTGGTTCGTCCCAGAAGTCGTCAACAACGCCATCATGGTCTTCATCCCAGGACAGATATGGGAAAGTATTATTTCCATCTGTACTCTGCGGATAGATGTTCTTGAATTCGAACTGCTGTGTGGCAGGATCAAATATATACATCTTGGGGAAGTTCAGTAAGTACCAAAGGCTCCATGTATCGTCTGCATTTGGACCATCAGTTTGTATCATGTGAGCAGGCATCTGAAGACGTCCAAGTTTATCAAATGTAACCATTACATGGGTTGCCCAACCAGACCAGCAGTTAAACTGGAATTCGACATCAACGTCAAAGTAAGGTGAGCCATCAAGTTTGGTCGGGTTAGTAACAGGAGTCTTGGGATCTATCTGATACATATCCCAGGTACCCTCACCGTAGTTTTCATTGTAGAATACAGTAAGAGCGGATAGTAAAACAGGAGCATTATCTACAACAAGAGTATCGGCGTTTAAGAAGCCCATCATGGCTACTTTGCCATCTTCTGTAGCAGCAAAACCTTTCTGATAACGACCCCAGATACCTTCCGCACTACCTAACTCATTGTTGTAGTCATCAAGTACAGGGAAAGTAACGTATATGGGTGCATCAAATTCGTAAGCACCTATGCCGTCATTCCAGGTAAAATCGGTGATAGTAAGCATTACGTTTTCGGAAGGAATTCCGTCTGGTTGTTCTGCTGATGGTTCACAATGAGAAGTATAGTTGTTGCCAAACACTAAAAGGCGGCGTTTGCCTGTTGTGTCATAATCCGGAGCATTGATAATGTAGATATTCGGCCATATAAACTGGTCGTCGGCAAAGGGAGAGCCATTAGGTACTCCGCCGTAGTCTTCATTATCTAACCACTCAATAACGGAACTGAAATATCCCGGAGAACCAAGCAAGTGCCAGCTATCATAAGCGAGTTCCATTTCGTAATCACCATCGCTGTCGTTATCAATATGCCAGGCAATTATTGGGTCTTGCGTTGCAGGATCAATATCAACTGAAGGATAACCTTCGCGAATATTTTGCGCTGAAATAGTTGAAGCTGCTCCTACGCCATACGAATCATATTCGGCACTATAGGAAATGTAGGAGATGAAAATGCGCCGTTCGGAATTAAGGGGTTGAGCGTGGTAACCCACATACATACTGCCGCCTGGCATTTCGCCCATAGCTGGATGCGTATAGTCGCCCTGAATCTGTAATGGGGTATTACAATAACTACCGGGCATGTAGTCGTAGTAAGAAAATAACAGACCTGTTGGGGGAACCTGTACGTTCCAGATAACAGTATCTCTTGATGTTGATGCTCTTTTGGTAGGCATCTCTTGTTCGCTAATTGACATCTCTCTGATTTTTTTCTTTGAGTATGAATCAATAGTATCCGCCCAAAGAACTGTGCTAAGAAGCAGTATTAATACTGCACAAGTAATTAATCGTTTCATCTTTTCCTCCTCAGTTCATGATTACGATTTAGTCTGTAACTTTATTTTTAAAGAACTAAAAATTCTGACCTTAATAAGTGCAAAAACCATTCCCAAACTATTTCTCGACATATTCGCATATATCATAGAAAGTTACGCAACAGCCCAAAGGCGTATAACCTCAGATTTAGTAACCTTCGTTTACACCTCGCCGAGTGTGTTAACCAAATAACGTCGCACTACTTTTATTTTTGAAATATCTAAAATTCCATTTTAATTGAAAGCCTGTGTGCACTTTTCAGAAAGCTCTCTTCTAAGTATCCCATTTCCGTATAAGCCCAGTCAACATGCATAATCGCGATACTAATCGGCACTAACCAGCCAGCTCCAAAAGTTGGTCTGGGGTTGCCATAAAGATCTACAATCATTCCTCTATCCTCGTCACCGGTAGTGTAGCCTAACTGCATACCGGAACGAAGGAAGAACACACCAAACCTGTACTCAAGTCCTAAGTTGAAAGTTTCTTTCCTGTCCACACAATTATCAATCTGGAACGAACCTATCAGATATGATGCTTTCTGTCTATTGCCATACAAGTC
>JAIOTM010000129.1 GCA_021106755.1 Candidatus Cloacimonadota bacterium
CGGCGAACTGCAAAAAGGGGGAACCCGGAGTTACTCAAAAGTCTTTGGCGATAAGTTAGTTAAACTCGCGAGAAGAAATAAACAAATTATTGCAATTACCGCCGCGATGACCGATGGTACCGGACTTTCCACTTTTGAGGAAAAATATCCTCATCGCTTCTTTGATGTTGGCATAGCCGAACAGCATAGCCTAACCTTCGCGGGGGGCTTGGCGGTGTCGGGGAAGAAGCCGTTTGTCGCGATTTATTCAACTTTCATGCAACGGGCATTAGATCAGATTATCCATGATATTGCCCTTCAGAAGTTGCCTGTTGTACTGTGTTTAGACAGAGCGGGACTTGTAGGAGAAGACGGAGCGACTCATCATGGTGTTTTCGACCTTTCGTATTTGAAACTGATTCCCAACCTAATGATAATGGCACCTACCTGCGCGGAAGAAATGGAGCAAATGCTTGAGTTTGCCGCTGTCTGGCAGGAAGGTCCTATAGCGATTCGCTACCCTCGCGGACATGCTGTCTCCGCTGAACGTACTCTTCCCGAACTTGTGCCTGAAAAGGCGGTAATCGTTAATTCAGGTTCGAAAATCGCTATTATTGCAACAGGTAAAGCTCTTCAGGATGGCATCGTTTTGCGGAAGCTTCTCGTAAACTCTGATAGCAATCTGGAACCACTTCTCATTAATCCCCGCTTCATCAAACCTATAGATACTGACTTGCTGGAATCACTAAAAGAGTCAGCAACTCTGATTGTAACTATAGAAGATAACGTCCTTTGCGGCGGTTTTGGCGAATCAATAAAAAGTTTCTACTGCAACAGTCCTTTGCATGTACTTTCTTATGGTATCCCCGATGAATTCGTCACTCACGGGAAAACCGAGCTTTTGCGGAAGCGACTGAAGCTATTACCAGAGCAGATTTTTGAGCAGTTGACCCCCTATCTGAACCAACTTTAATGAATTCATCCCAATTCAGTGATACAATCGCGGCTGTTTCTACCGCGACTGGTAACGCCGCTCTCGCGGTTGTCCGAATCTCAGGGCAAAAGAGCATCGCAATTATATCTGAACTAACACAAAAGGATTTTCAGAAAATTGAATCACGGCAGGTGACATTCTGCCGGATTTTCGATAAGCAGCAACTACTAGACGAAGTTTTAGTTACCGTTTTCCGCTCACCTGCCAGCTACACTGGCGAAGATATGGTAGAAATATCCTGTCACGGCAGTTTATACATAACACAGCGGATTATGGAGTTGCTCCTACTGCACTGCCGGATGGCAGAGCCGGGAGAATTTACTCAGCGAGCGTTTCTCAATAATAAAATGGATTTAACGCAGGCTGAGTCGGTTGGCGATTTGCTTAACGCCGAAACCCGAAAGGCACACGCGGCAGCTATTGAGCAGTTAGAAGGACAGCTCTATAAGCGAATTAATAACCACCTGAAACAATTAACAACTATGCGAAGCAAGATAGAATTGGCTATTGATTTTGTTGAAGATGATGTACATTTTGCCGATACAACTGAATTGCTGGAAGAGTTAGTGAAAATTCATGCTGAGTTAGAGCAACTTGCCGGAAGTGGCAACAGCGGGCAAATTCTGCGTGAAGGTTTGCGGGTTTGTCTTACAGGTGCGGCAAATGTGGGGAAATCGAGTATTTTTAACGCTTTTTTAGAAACAGAGCGGGCAATTGTAACCCCTCATCCCGGCACAACCCGCGATTACTTAGAAGAAGCTGTCAGCCTTGATGGTTACTTAATAAGGCTTTACGATACCGCAGGTTTGCGAGTCACAGGTGACGCGGCAGAGCTTGCCGGAATAGACAAAACCCACGCACTTTTAAAAAAAGCCCATGTAGTTCTGCATGTTACAGATGGACAGGCCGATGGGTGCAAACCCTTGCTTCCCAAAGAAGTAACAATAATAAATGTATTGAACAAAAGCGACTTGCATACACAAGATGAAATAACTGATTGGAAAGCAAAAGGATTTATTCCAACTAATACTATAGAATCTGGTGGCTTAACATCCTTAAAATCACGTCTGCTGGGATTAGTGAAAATCTCTGAGGAAAAACTTCATAGCGGGATACTTACTAACGCAAGGCAGATTGCCGCGGTACAGAAAGCTGTTGCCGCTCTTGCCCACGCGAAAATTTCGCTGAATGAGAAGCTTGGTTTCGAGTTTACCGCGTTTGATTTATCAGAGGCATCGCGCGCGTTGGAAGAGGTGATTGGAAAAGTAACTGCTGAGGATATTCTTAACC
Source organism: Candidatus Cloacimonadota bacterium (assembly GCA_021106755.1). GTDB lineage: Bacteria > Cloacimonadota > Cloacimonadia > Cloacimonadales > JAIOQZ01 > JAIOTM01. Next base: position 2,264 of record JAIOTM010000129.1, read on the forward strand.
AGATTTTTGCCCATTACTGTATTGGTAAATAACTACTTCTGCTCTGGATGATAGTGGATGTTTGTTCTGAGCAACGAACCAGTGAATCGCTCCTTGAGAGCATCTTCAAACTTGTCTGCCAGTGTGTCTCCGTCATGTACGCTGAGTTTTCCATCTATCTCAACTGTGAGATTAAGGATAAACTTAGAACCGAAGCGATGTACTCCAATTCTGCTAACCCGGATAATCTCCGGCACTAACTTTGAAGTTTGCACAATTGATTTACGAAAATTCTCATCGGGAAGTGTATCCATAAGCTCAAATGAGGATTCGCGGATTATATCTATACCGGTTAAAAATATAAATATTGCGACTACTGCTCCGGCAGCAGGGTCAAGGTAATAGAAACGCAGTCTCGAAAGCTGGAGACCGATGGCAGCCGCACCTGCCGCGAGAATGTCGTTGCGGTGATCCATTGCCAGAGCACGTACAGCCGGATTCTTTGTCTTACGGTAGATATTCTGTGTATAGAAATACATCGCTATCTTACTGAAAACAGTTGCCAGAGCTATCACAAGAACCAGCCAACCAAGCGGTATTTCCTTCTGCCCGTTGATAATGAAATCGAAGGCGGAATTAATGGAATTCCAGAAAATCGCTATCGCGGTTGTCAGAACAAACGCGCCTACAACAAGTGAAGCAACGCTTTCTAATTGCTGATGACCGTATGGATGTTCTTTGTCCGCTGGTTTTTTTGAAAGAAACAACAACACCTTTACAATGATGTAATAGACTACATCAGCGGTGGAGTTAATACCATCCGCAAGCAAAGCACGGCTATGTCCGACAATCCCGAAAAAGGTTTTCAGTAATGCCAGAATGATATTATATACCAATCCCAGATTTACAGCGATATTCGCCAGTTGATGTTTATCGCTACTGTTTGTTGTTTGCAATGGCTATTCCTTTAGTTTCTTTTCCAAATACTGAATAATCTTTCTAAAATATTAAATATTAAATAAAATATTGCAAATGAAAAATCAAACTCCCCCTATGGTTGTAGGACGGCCCCGTGGCTGTACTC
>JAIOTM010000345.1 GCA_021106755.1 Candidatus Cloacimonadota bacterium
GGATTCAAAGGCGCGCAACGTGCTGCTCGTGCTATCAGCAACTGCGTTAAAGGCGGAGATTTATGGAACGGCAAACTCAAATGTAAAGTACAAGATGCCTACTCAATGCGCTCGACTCCACAAGTTATAGGTGCAGCTCACGATATGTGGGAATACGCCCGGTCTCAGGTTGAAATTGAACTGAACGGCGTTGGCGACAATCCTGTGTTTATCCCGGATGAGAACCTGGCACTCTCAGGTGCGAATTTCCAGGGAACACCTGTATCGTTGCCGATGGATATGGTTGGTGCTTCGGTAACAATGGTAAGTGTTATGTCGGAACGCCGCATGAATCGCCTTAATCATCCTGCCCTCAACGTTGGCTTACCAGCGTTCCTTACTAAAGGTGCCGGAATGATGTCGGGATTGATGCTGAGTCAGTACACCGCCGATATGCAAATCGTTGAACAGAGAATTCTCTCCGCTCCGGCATGTATCCAGTCCATCCCAGCTGCTGCCGATCAGGAAGACTTTGTCTCTATGGGCATGAACACAGCTATTAAAAACTTCCAGATAATGGACAATGCCTACGGCATATTGGGTATAGAATTCATGGCTGCCGCTCAGGCTCTTGATTTCCGTGATTTCAGTTTCGGTAAAGGTGTTACCAGGGCTAAGGAAGTTATTCGTAAACATGTGGAATTCCTTGACATTGACCGTCCACTCTACCCCGACCATACAGCAATGAAAGAATTAGTAAAATCCTGTGAAATTCTCGACGAAGTAGAGAAATTCATCGGACCAGTTGAATAATAACCTTAATAGCCGGTTTGGATTTTCACCTGACCGGCTATATTTTTGGAAAATATGCAAAAATTTATAAAAAATATCTTAGCTCTTGTAGTTCTGTCATTACTGCTCACGAGTTGCATAACTATGGCGTTTTTCAATGTATATTACAACGCTCAGGAGTATTTCAATGAAGCTCAGAAAGCACCCCTGCGGGATAACGGACGACCAACCGCTCAAGCTATCCAGAACTACAACAACGCGATTAAGAAATGCGGAATCATCCTTACCGAGCTGAAAAACAGCAACGAAGCAGATGACGCGATGTTGTTAATGGGCAAGTGCTTCTATTACAAGGGAAACAGCTACAAACAAGCTTTAGAAAAATTTACTGAGTTAGAACAGTATTACTCCAACAGCAAACTTATTCCTGAGTCGAAACTATATCAGGCAAAATGTCAGCATGGGCTTGGCGAAAATGTAGAAGCTTATAAAATTCTTCAGGAATACCTGCTTACGCCGGAATATAATAAAACCCACCCGGAAGCACTGCTTCTGCTCGCGGATTATTACATCCTTGATGAAAATTATCTTCAGGCAGAATTCTATCTTCGCAAAATTATTGACGATTACAAACGTAGCAAAGCTTTTGCTGAAGCTTATCTGCTCCTCGGAACCATTTTCCACGATAATCAGGAATATCAACAGGCAATTGATACATACAAAGAGATTCTGAATCAACGAATACCCCGTGAAATCAAGCTACAGGCACACTACCAACTCGCGCTTAACTACCTTTTGTCCGAAAATCCGAAACAAACGTACAAGATTGCGAAAAAACTCAGTCGCGTTGAAACAAGTCTTTCACGGGCTACCGCCGCCAAACTGCTTATGGCAAGAGCAAAAGCTGAGATGGGTAATATTGAAGATGCGGAAAAAATCCTCGAAAATATCATCCAGTCTCATCCACGCTCTCTCCTTTCGGCTGAAGCGGCATACTATATCGGTGAAATTAACTTCTTTCTGACCAACAACTACGAACGTGCTATCGAATTCTTCGACAAGGTAAAGAAAGAATATACCCGCTCAGAATTTATTGCTCAGGCTGTCGGGAAGAGTGCTGTTGCCGGACAAATCTTATTATACAGCAACAGTAGTCGCGATATTGACGCGCGCCAACTAATCAGTGATCAGTTTAAGCTTTCGGAGTACTACTTAGAAGTGCTGGCAATGCCCGACTCCGCCATTGCCGTTTACAGGGATATATCCCGTCAGAAAATAGAATTGATTGCCTACGCTGACTCTCTCGAAGCTCTGTTAGACACTCTCGTTATAGCTCCGGACTCTGCCTTGAGTGTTCAGTTGGATACACTTATGACGAAGCGAATGATATTCGCCGACTCAATTCAGGTTTTATCTTCACTGATGGATACTACAAAAATTTCACAAATCACTAATCTGGAAATTGAGCAAAACGTCATCACAGATTCTATCAGCCTGATAATAGCTCATAATGATTCGCTTCTTTCAATAGAGAGGGACTCCCTCCAGACAGCGAGACTGATTCTCAAGGAATCGCTTCGTGACTCAACCCGCCAGTTACCGGATGACGCGAAATTCCAAATCAGTGTGATAAAGCAGGACAAAGATAAGCTCGATCGAATAATGAAAAACACTATCCACGAAAACACTGACTCAGCCATTGTGGATTCGCTTAATCTCATTATGGACAACTACAATAATCAGATTGAAGAGCTTACTTACCAATATCAGCCGGAACAGCGGGAAATAGCGAGGTTGGATTCAATATTGCATCTCCTGAGTTTGCCAGCGGATTCCATCAAGACAGACCTTGCCATCCTTCGCCTGCAATCTAATCGCCAGCTGATTACGGACACAATCAACAGCATTAAACTTTCTCAGGATTCTACTACTGTTCAGAAATTTGATTCGCTCCGAATTGAACACAAAAACCTTGATTTTCAGATTTCGGAAACTCAGGCGGAAATTGATACTATTGCCTTTAGTATTGTAGATAGTCTGAGACAGAAAAAAAACAGGATTCGTGACAGTGTAATCCTCTTCGATGAAGAGTTCAT
>JAIOTM010000385.1 GCA_021106755.1 Candidatus Cloacimonadota bacterium
CTTTTACGTTAAACAAAGAATCCACAATGATTGGAGAGTCGGCTATTCGCCAGATAATTGTATTATCTTTATCGTTATTTGTCTCAAATGGATTAAAAAACGAACACCCTATAAGAGATATTGCCAATATAACTGAGTAAATGTAGTGCTTTTTCATATTTCTCTCCATAAATTTACATCCTTGAATCAATAATAATGCCAACTATCTAAAGTCGTCAAGAAGGAAAAAATAATCCCACTTGGTTTTCTTACTTAATATTCCGCCGCACCCACATCTATACTATCTCCCACAACACGAGTATTCCCATAGTAGTCTTCATCCGGGAATACATAGCCTTCAATAGATGTCAGACACGGAAGCTACTCGTTATTGAAAATCCTTAAAAACGCCCCATGTACCGTCAATGTTAAGGACATCGTTGGCTCTGCCTTCTAAGTTATAACTATCCTCGCCCTGCAAATCCAGAGTAAAGACAATATTTCCCGCACCGCGTCCACCGGAATAGGTGTTGTTTTCAGACGACCAGCCCTGTCCATTGGAATTGTGAGCAGTATAGCTGTCGTTGCCTTGTTCATCAATAAAGCAGACAAAACCATTCATCGCGGCTCCGCCCTGCGCGTATCCATCACCCACGTAAATATCGTTACCGCCTTTTTCGATAAACACCGCCGCGCCTATATCCCATGCCCCAGCCTGATTTATGGCAACTCTGCCTTCGTAGCGGTCGTTGCCACTACCTTCGAGAAACGCGCCGGTTGACTGGTGGACTCCGCTCCCCTGAACATAGCGTGTACCGATGTAAGTGTCGTTACCGCTATCATCACTTAACATACCCAAAGAAAAGAAGTAGCCTACTCCCTGCGAGAAGTTTCCAGCCCGGTAAATATCATCTCCACTGGCATCTTTCAAAAGAGCCACTCCTCCACTCGCTATAGAACGCAGTCCTACCGAACACCCCTGAGACCAGCCATCCCATATACCGAGAGTGCCGTAACCGCTGGGATGTTTGAAAGCAGAATAATAGCCATCGTTACCCGATTTATCGTATAGCAGTCCAAAGGCTTTTGTAGAGGAAAACGCCTGACAATATTTGGTGCCGGAGTAAACATCATCTCCGTTAGAATCCTGCAATAATCCGAACCCAAAAAAGGCGGCTCCCTGCCCAGACTCCTGAGCCGAATACCTGTCGTTTCCGCTGTCATCAATTAACATACCGCTACCAATAAAAGCACTGCCCTGGGTCAGCATATCTCCCTGATAAACATCATCACCTTCGCAATCGATTAGCATTCCAATCCCCATCAGCCCGGTAGCTATGGTGGCAAAGCGGTTTCCTGTATAAGTATCGTTACCCCGGAAATCAATAAGCAGACAAATCCGGTTACGTGTAATAATCGAATCTCCGCTCACAAACTCGAAACTGGTTGCTCCGCAGTTATTGAGGTAGTTATCGTTACCATCAGGCTCAATAATCACAGCCGCGTCGCTTATATAGATGTTATCCTTGCTTCCTCCAACAACGATATCTCCCACTACTGTCTGCCTGAAATCCTTAAGGCTACCGAGATGGTGCGTGTAAGCGGGCAATGAAATGTTTGTATCCGGCAACGCGGATACACAGGTGAATAAGGATTGCAGATATTTTTTATCGTAAAAGGATGCAACTGCTCGCGAAGCCTGATAGAGAGCACCGTAATCTATGCTCTTGGTATTATGAATCAACTTGTAGTAATACTCGTACTCCTCTTTATCACCAGAATCTATATAGATATGCTCCACGAATTTGTTCAGCATATAGTGGGAAGTTTTCAGCATTGTAGCTTGCGTAGTGCTATCAAGTTTCGCGAAAGCTACTCCAAGCAAGCTATCGGATAGACTTAACCGCTTTTCAATCTGCCGGACATGCTCTTCCCAGGTGGTATATGTCGCTAATGGTTCAAGTTTATAGTTGTTAAGAGGTACATCTGTCCATTTCGCAGCCAACTCGATAATATTGGTCAATCCACCTTCCGCAGCCGTATCGAACTCACTGTTCAAAAGCTCTGCAACTATAGGAAATTTTATCGGATCACGCAGAATAAAATTAACCGCGTTAAGTTTGTAGAAACCCTGATACAACTTGCTCTCTTCGGTAAACGCTTTCGTTAGATTATTGTAATCTTCGTGCATTTGAAGGCTGTCCATCAAGCTATGTAACACAGGTAGAGTTGCTATAATTCGCGGAAAGATTTCGTTATTTTCTGCCCAGTGTGTTCGCCCACCCCGCTTCATCTGCCGGGCGAAATAATCGTTGCGGTTGCCAAGTATCACAGGAAGTGTCAGCTTTTCTTTTTCCCTGCGTACAAGCAGATTAACTTCGTCTCCGGCACTATGTTGTCGCAGAATGTTGATAAACAGTGTATCAGCATTCAACCTGACTCCATCTATCTTGAGGATTATATCGCCAGCAATCAACCCGGCGGTTTCGGCAGGACTTTCCGGTACTACAGAACGAACTAACTGCCCTGAAACCTCCTTGTCGAACATAGCTGATACACCAAGATAGGCGTTGCCGTTTTCCGTAACTGATGATGAACCTATCTGAGTTGTAACGCAAGCTGAGAAAATTACCGAAACCAGAATTACGAAGCTGTATCTCCACATAGCTACTCCAATAAATATTTACCAGATTCAGAACAATGCCGCGTTATTGACAAGAAAAATTTCCGATTCGGGTTTTGTCAGTTAGATTATCTTTTCTAACCCACATAATGGGTTTAGAAAAAAACAGGAGTCAATATGAAATACAAAAATAGCTATATGGAACACTATACTAAGGGAGATACAATCCTGAAAGCGGGTGAGGTTAAGGACGATGTCTTTATCATCCGCGAAGGTGAAGCCAGAATACAACGGGAAAACAAAGCTGGTTCACCTGTTACTGTTGACTTTATTGGTCCTGGACAGGTATTCGGCGAGATGGGTTTTATTCTGGAAGAACCAAGCCAG
>JAIOTM010000164.1 GCA_021106755.1 Candidatus Cloacimonadota bacterium
CTTTCCACAGCAAAAGAGATAGTCAAAGAAAGCTACCTGAAAGCAGGGCGACCGGATGCCTTTGACCCTGACTGCGTTTTCTATATTACCGATGACCAGTTTGGTTTTGTAGCTGGTGTTGACGGTATAATACTCAGGGAGACACCCGCGGCTAATTTCTTTCTGGGAGCATTCTATGCGGAATCGCTTATTCTCGCGGAGACAGGTTTCACCAGTGGAGCTATTCAGACAGCCGGAACAGCTATGCCGAGTCAGTTACCGTTTTTTGTAGTAGCATGCGATTATACACTTATTGGCGAAGAGCTATTCGCCGCGTCTGCTTATCTTTCGGGAGACCCGCATCAACTTGGTAGTCTCAAGGGGCAGGATGTTGGCAAAGCGATTGTTGTTTCAACGATTTTACTTGGCACGATATTAGAAATATCGGGCGTTCACTTCCTCAAAATTTTTCTGACTTCGCATTAAGAGAGGTACAATGAAAAGACGAATACCACTGCTGATAACATTCTTCGTAGGAATTCTGGTTATCCTTTCGGAGTTTATTCCCCATAAACCGTTTGGATTGCTTACCAGCGGATTAGAAGACTGGTTCATGATTATTGCGGGATTCGCGATTATTCTTGGTAATCTTAATCTTCTGAAAATGAATGCCATAAAAATTAAACACAAACAAGAAAACTGGCAATACTATGTTGTGGCAGTTTCCAGTTTCGCGATAATGATATTGGCGGGATTCCTCTGGGGAACTAAAGATCAGGCGGGTTTGCTGGGGCAGGGAGAAGCTGTGGCAACCTTTATTGGTAGCAAACCATTTGACTGGCTTTTCAATAACGCTTACGAACACCTCGCCGCGACTATGTTTTCCATTCTGGCGTTTTTTATAGCTTCCGCCGCTTACCGCTCGTTTGTTGGTCGGTCGCCGGAATCTTATCTGCTTTTAATTGCGGCTATCTTAGTAATGCTTGGTAATACAGGATTTGGCTCTATATTCTCACATATTAGTGCCTTCATTATGAAGTACCCCAACACTGGCGGTCAAAGAGCTATTATCATTTGTGCCGGACTGGGAGTTATCGGCAGTTCGCTACGGATTATCACCGGCATTGAACGCTCGTATCTTGGGGGTGAGTAATGAAAAAAATCGAAACCACCCGCTGGCTACTATATGTGCTGATTTTTCTGAGTGTACTGCTACCACTTATCTTTCAGATTAATCTTCCGATAACCGAAACAAAAGTTGCCCGTGGTGTTTACAATTTAATTGAGGATGCCAACGAAAACGCTAACGTAATCATTTCATTTGATTACGATCCATCCAGCAAGCCGGAGTTGCAACCAATGGCTGTTTCGGTAATCCGGCATTGTTTGCGGCGTAACTACAACATGATTTTTACCGCGTTGTGGCCTATGGGAGTCCAGATGGCTTCCGGTGCCGTGGAAACTGTACGGAAAGATAATCCCCATTTGGAATATGGAACTCAGTACGTTAATTTAGGCTACAAAGCAGGTGGAATGGTAACATTGCAAAAGATGGGAAAAGACCTTCGGGATGTTTTCCCCGCCGACATGAGCGGTACAAGCATTGATTCGCTTGCGTTGCTTGATGGAATCAATTCGCTGAATGATATAGATTTTATTATCTCACTTTCTGCCGGGGTTCCCGGAATTAAAGAGTGGATAATGGTAGGACACGACAAATATGGTCGGTCGGTAGCTGGTGGAACTACCGCAGTTACCGCGCCGAATATTTTGCCCTATGTTAACGACCAGAATCAGTTAAGCGGCTTACTGGGTGGATTGAAAGCGGCGGCAGAATATGAGAAAATGACCGGAGCATCTGGTACCGCTACTGCTGGAATGGATGCTCAATCGATTGCTCACTTAGTGATAATTATATTTGTGATATTGGGTAATGTGCGATATCACATCAATAAGAAAAGAGGGGAGGAATAGCACTATGGCTGGATTTATGACTGTTTTCGGTATCTGGTTAGGATTCTTCCTTACAATGGCGATTTACAGCTTTCTCTATAAAGATAATCCTTTTTACAAGGTCGCGGAACAGATATTTATAGGATTATCCGCGGGATACTGGTTTGTCTATACGATTTATAATATATTGATTCCTAATCTCTTCAACAAGCTGGCGGAAGCCCCATCGAAGCACTATCTGTTGATTATTCCCGGTATTCTTGGACTTCTGATGCTTACTCAACTGACACCAAAATCTGCATGGTTGAGTCGTTATCCTATCTCGCTGATGATTGGAACTACAGCCGGAATCGGCATGGTTCGTTACTTGTCATCGGATGTTATTAAGCAGGCCACAGCGACCATGATTAATCCGTTTGTCGCTGGCGATTTCTGGAGTACTATTGGCAACCTGATGTTGGTAACAGGAACGTTGACTGGAATTGTGTACTTCTTCTTCAGCAAGAAACACGAAGGAGTATTTGGGGGAGTAGCTAAAACGGGCGTTTACTTCCTGATGATTAGCTTTGGGGCGGCGTTTGGCTACACGGCGATGGCTCGTATTTCGCTGTTAATCGGACGGGTTATGTTTCTTAAAGATATCTGGTTTGTGAACCTGACGGAGTTAATAGCGAAACTATTTACGTAGTTGAACTGATAATCCGAAGAGCTTAAACGCGGTCTTCACCCTCAGGTAACGATGTATTTTCTCCTTTAATTGCGGACTACATTGCTTTTCTGTTTATGGATTAATAGCTCTTGCGTGGGAATGCCGTGTTGAAGAGTTTCCTGTAGCGTATTCGTTGTTTTCGAGATGCGTCATACCATTCTTGTTTGTTGTCGCAACTTCGGGCAAATTCTAAATCATCGAAAATAAAGTTGCCGAGATATACAGCGTCACCAGTTTTTTTGATAATATACATATCCATCATAAGCGTTTTGCATTTATGATATCGATAGGCAAGATTGTAAACTTCATCCAGCATAAACTGGGTTGTGTTTGCGGCACCCATATCTTCGTTGGTGTAGTTTGCCAGGACAACGTCATCTTCTACACGGATTTTGCTCATGTGAGGATAGCCAAAAATCACGTCACAGGAAACTGAGAAGATTAATACTGATATACAGCCTAAAAGAATGAGTAAGTATGCAAATCTGGTACGCATAACCCCTCCAAAAAATTCAGTTTTTCCCATTGCGGGGAGAGTACTCCAAACGGTCAACAGATTTATTTTGTACATCTCCCGAAATACCCGTAGAGAACTTAGAATAATTGGACTATTTAAGAAGCCCGTGAATTTATTCATGTGTTAAAAACGGAGCACAATTACAGAAAGATGCATTTGTTTCCGGTATCGCATAAAGCTCTTATCTACTGATAAATCAAATGTTTCTCACCTTTACTAACTCCCCGCAGATGCTTATCGCAATCTCCCAGGGTGTGTGTGACCCAATTGGCAATCCAATCGGGGCATGTACGCGGGCGAGTTGTTTTGAAGAAATATTCTGGGTTATAAGGTTTTGAAAAACCTGCTTCACTTTATTCTGGCTACCCATCATTCCAAGGTATTTGAGGGGGAGCGGTGCCAGTGATTTTAACACGTTTTCATCAAACTTGTGCCCGGAAGTCATAATAACCGCGAAAGCAGTTTCGGGGTGAGCGATATACGTGTCGGCGTTATTGAAATCGCACTCCACTAACTTAGATGCATGTGGATGCTGATCGGGAGAAGCCCATTTAGCCCTGTTGTCTAATACGGTAACAGCAAACCCGCAAC
>JAIOTM010000262.1 GCA_021106755.1 Candidatus Cloacimonadota bacterium
CAATGCTACTTATCCGGAACTAACCACCTCATTTCTTGCCCAGTATTATCATAATAAAATCAATCAATTACCCTTCAAAATAATGGTGCAACACGAGCCGATTGATTTTGAAACAATCAATCGCAGATTGCATAATAAACTGATTGTTCCACAGCGGGGCGAATCATTTCAATTACTGGGCATGGCAAAAGACAACGCTTTCAATCACTTAGAAACTGAGAAGCTTAAGCACCTGCGTAAAAGTGCCAGAACAATCTTCCCGGTGCAGGAACTCAAAGAAAAACTGAAGCTCCGTAATCTTCCCCGCAAGATGTGTTGTTTTGATATTTCCACTATTCAGGGTAGCGATACTGTCGCCTCAATGGTCTGGTTCGAGAACGGCAAACCCCGCAAGAAGAACTATCGGCACTATATCATGAAAACCGTGGTCGGACAAGACGATTTCGCTTCGATGGCGGAAATTCTCAACCGTTTCCTGGCGAAATTAGAACCGGACTCCACCCCTGATTTAATCGTTGTTGATGGAGGAAAGGGTCAACTTAGTAGCGGCTGGGCTATTTTGAAAAATTACAGCAATCTGGAAATTGAGATGATTTCCTTAGCAAAACGGATAGAAGAAGTCTTCTTACCTGAACGCAGGGAGTCAATTTTGCTGCCACGCTCCTCTTCCGCCCTGCGGATGCTGGTTCATATTCGGGACGAAGCACATCGTTTCGCGGTAACATTTCACCGAAAAAGACGCTCTTCCCGCACTCTGACCAGCGAGTTGGACAATGTTCCGGGAATCGGCAAAGATAAGAAATTTATGCTTCTAAACGAATTTGGTTCAGTAGAGGCAATCCGCAAGGCGACTCCGGCTACACTCACTCAGGTTCAGGGGATTGGTCCCAAGACTGCCAAAGCAATTCTGGCTCACCTTTTTAAGCCGACCACCGAGAGTTGACTTCGTGTCAGGATACGCAAAAAAAGCTTGTCACTCCCGCACTACTTTTGTGAATTGGTTTTTTCGACATATCGGGATGTAGCGCAGTTCGGCTAGCGTACTCGGATGGGGTCCGAGCGGTCGCAGGTTCAAATCCTGTCATCCCGACTTTTTTTCTCACTATCGGCGCAAAATTGGTAACAGAATGTTTTTAGACCAATGTAATACTGATAACCAAATCTTTTGAAAAAATGGGGTATCTTTGGTAAATCTCGTAAAATACTTGACACTAATTCGCTGTAAAATTTTTGTCAACGTTATGATGATATCGTAATCGTTTATTAAGGGCTTGTAGCCCCGAACCAATGGTTCAAAAAAAGGAATAGTAAATTAAGGAGACAAAATGAAAAGGACGTTTCAGCCCAGTAACACACGCAGGAAACGTACACATGGCTTTCGAAGCCGGATGGCTACTAAAGCTGGTCGTCAGGTTTTAGCCAGACGTCGTGCCAAGGGTCGTAAAAGACTCGCTGTTTAATGTATGCAACGCTGAAAAGGCGCTCAGACTTCAAAGCTGTTTACGAAAAACATAAAAGATTTTCCGGCAGGCATTTTATATTGCTTGTCAATCCGAAAATTGAGGAAATTCCGACTATAGGCATAGTAGCCAGCCGAAAAGTGGGCAACGCTGTTTGCCGGAATCTAATCAAGCGTCGGGTTAGGGCTTTTTTAAGAGAGAACTCTCCAGATATTTCCCTGAATAATCGAGCAATACTGATTGCCCGAAGTAGTACTTCCGGGGTTGGCTGGTTGGAATTTTCAGATGATTTGAAGGCAGTTTTTGCATCAGTAAACTAATTAATTATGCGCGTTACCCGCTTGCCAAATGCTATCTTTATCGGATTGATAAAGTTTTATAGAATGGCAATATCGCCTTACTTTCCATCCTCATGCAGGTTTGAACCGACCTGTAGCAGTTATGCTATGCAAGCATTTCAGAAATACCACTTTTTTAAAGCGATTAGATTAAGTGCCTGGAGAGTGCTACGTTGCAATCCATTCTCCTCTGGCGGAAAAGACCCTTTACCCTAATCAAGGAGATTACTTTTGGATAACAAAAGACTTATTTATGCTGTTGTATTGATGCTGTTGATTTACTATCTGGCACAAACTTTTTTTTGGCCTAAGAACAAGTTACCAGAGCAACTACAACAACAGTCCATTCAAACTACCGAGACAAAACCTGCCCCTGTTCTGCCTGATTCCACTGCCACAGTTGCCCTGACTGCCATAACGCCTACAGATACAACTAATTCTGTGGAAGTGAACGACGCAATTATTCTGATTAGTGATAACCTGAAATTGCGATTTTCCAACAGAGGAGCAGTTCTGACAGGGATAGAACTCACAAATTTCACAAGTCATGACAAGACTTCCACAGTTCAACTTATTCCCGAAAACGAGCAAATTCTTGGAATAGAAATGATAACTTCTGTTCGGGTTGATCTTAGTAAGCATGTTTTTGAGTACTCTCTCACAGAAAACGGTATTCGATTCTATGTACCGGATGAAAGCGGCAATATCGTTGTTGAAAAGATATTTACGCTTACCGATTCCAATAATCTGAATATGAAGTTTTCTGTTAACAGTAACGAAGCAGTAAACTCATATACTATCGCACTGGCTTCTGGAATACGAGATACGGAAATCTATACGAAATATAAATCGCGTGACTATAAAATAGTTGCTCAAATCGACAACAAGATAGAGCGGTTGTCTCTTTCCAAATTGGAGGAAACCCGTGAGTTGGGTGGTAATATTGCCTGGGCGGGAATTCGGAGTAAATACTTTGGTATAGGAATAATCCCTGAGCAGAGACTTCGCATGAATCATCTGAAAGGATTGGCAGTTAACACCAGTCCCGCAATGTACTTAACTATCGTGAATCCGACAAGCGGTTCTACTTTCACAGATGAGTTTAATATGTATATCGGAGCTTTGGACTACAAACGTTTGGGTGACTTTTATGGCAACGGCATAGAAAATATGGCGGAAATGGGAGCTAAATGGCTTCGTTATATCAGCATAGCTTTCTTATGGCTTCTGCAAATGCTATTTAAAGTGCTACCTAACTATGGTGTATCCCTGATTGCTTTCGCGTTAGTTTTGAAGATTGTGTTATATCCCCTGGCACATAAGAGTATGGAATCCAGCACCCGGATGCAACAGATACAGCCGTTTGTAAAAAGTATTCAGAAAAAGTATAAGAAAGACCCTCGCAAGATGAATGAAGAGATACAGAAACTTTACAAGGAGCATGGGGTCAGTCCGTTGGGTGGTTGTCTTCCTCTGTTGTTGCAAATGCCAATTTTCTTCGCCCTGTATCCGGTTTTACGGTATTCAATAGAGTTACGGCAGGCGAATTTTATGTTCTGGATACAAGACCTGTCCGAACCAGATCAATACTGGGTACTGCCAATTCTGATGGGTATCTCTATGTTTGTCCAGCAAATGCTGATGACTCCCTCTAAAGCTGATCTGGAGAAACTGGATGAAAAACAACGGGCTATGCAGACCAACCAGCGGATGATGATGTACATCATGCCAGTAATGATGTTCTTTATTTTTCGGAATATGCCTTCCGGACTGGTACTATACTGGATGATATTTAACGTTCTGTCCATATTCCAGCAGTACTGGATTAAGAAAAAATTTAAAACGGAGAAAACTAAATGAAAAC
>JAIOTM010000331.1 GCA_021106755.1 Candidatus Cloacimonadota bacterium
ACATGAAGTTATTCTGCGCCGTACACGATATGAACTGCAACAGGCAGAAAAAAGGGCACATATTCTTGAAGGGCTAATTATTGCAAGCGATAATATTGATGAAGTAATAGCTATAATCAGATCATCCAAAACACCCGACGAAGCACGTGAAAGGCTTATGGAGCGCTTCGAACTATCTGATATTCAGTCTCGTGCAATCGTTGAAATGAGATTACGTCAACTCACAGGCCTTGAACAGGAAAAGCTGAGAGCCGAGTATGATGAGATAATGATCCATATCGAATATCTTAAGGGGATACTTGAGAGTGAAGATCTTCAGATGAAGATCATCATGGATGAATTGATTGAGATCAGACAGAAGTATGGAGATGACCGGAGAACCGTGATTGTACCCAATGCTGAGGAATTTAACCCCGAAGATTTTTATGCCGATGAGGAGATGGTGATAACCATTTCCCACATGGGTTATATTAAGAGAACACCTCTTACTGAATTCAGACGACAGAACAGGGGAGGGATTGGAGCAAAAGGAAGTACCACAAGAGATGAAGATTTCCTTGCACACCTCTACATCGCCACTATGCATAACACAATTTTATTCTTTACGAAAAAGGGTAAATGTTTTTGGCTTAAGGTATACCAGATTCCCGAAGGTAGCAGGACATCAAAAGGCAGGGCAATGCAGAACCTCATTAATCTGGAACCTGATGATTCTGTTATGGTATTTATAAATGTAAAGACCCTTACCGACCAGGAATACATTAACAGCAACTACATCATATTAAGTACCACAAAGGGAATTATTAAAAAAACCTCTCTGGAAGCATATTCACGTCCGAGACAAAATGGTGTAAATGCAATTACAGTAAGGGATGGAGATACATTGCTTGAGGCAAGGATGACCAACGGCCACCATCATATTATGCTGGCTGTTGAATCAGGCAGAGCTATCAGGTTCCCCGAATCAGCAGTCAGACCAATGGGCAGGACTGCCTCAGGTGTAAGGGGTATTCGGCTTAGGCATGATGACGACAAGGTAGTTGGTATGGTTACCATTGATATTGAAGATGGATCAGAAAATGTACTTGTTGTGTCCGAAAAAGGGTACGGAAAGCGCTCACAAACAGATGATTATCGTATCACCAACAGGGGAGGGAAAGGTGTAAAAACTATAAATATCACTGAGAAAACCGGCAAACTTATTGCTCTTAAGGCAGTTACAGACAATAATGATCTGATGATAATCACCGGGATAGGGACAGTAATAAGGATACCGGTCTCCTCATTAAGGGTAATGGGAAGAGCTACTCAGGGTGTAAAAATAATAAATATCAGGGATAATGATTATATTGCTGCAGTAGCACAAGTTGAAGTAAATGAAGAAGATGAGATAGGAGAGGATGAAATATCGGAAGGTGCTGTAGAATAGAAACAGTTATTTGGCAAACTATTTGAAGAATAGTTAGTAAAATATTAAATTTGAAGCAAATTAGACACAAACTAATAAACCTGGAAACATGAAGAGATTTTTTCTTTCACTATTAATTTCAATAATTGCCATTGGCATTTTCGCCCAGAAAGGGAAGGTTGCCAGCACACTTAACTTTATTGATGCTGGAAATTTAGACAAGGCAAAGGAGGCAATTGATGCTGCTATTGTCCACGAGAAAACTAAAGAGTGGCCAAAGACATATTATGCAAAGGGGAGGCTTGCACAGGCTCTTTTTGAAACAGGTGATCCTGCCAAACAAGCTCTCTATCCGGAGCCTCTGATGGTAGCTTACAATGCCTATATGAAGTCGATTGAAATGGATGAAAAAGATGCCATGGAGAAACTGATAATAATGCAGTTACCACAATTATCCAATGACTTTCTGGACTGGGCAATTGCTCATTTCGAAGCAAGCGAATTCGATAAATCACTTATTGCTTTTGAAAAGCTTATTGAAATTCAGAAAAGCGATATATATATAGGCTCTGTTGACTCAGCTGTTATTTTTAATGCCGGTTTGTCTGCCTACAATGCCAAATCGTGGGATAAGGCTATTGATTATTTCGATCAGAGTATTGCCATGGGTTATGGTGATACCCAGCCTCATTTGTTTAAATATCTTACATATACTGAGACAGAAGACTTGAAAAGTGCAGAGAAAGCACTTACCGATGCTTACGAATCATTTCCTGCAGATCAGAATATACTTTTGAATCTTATTCAGTTCTATCTTGAGAATGAAATGGATGATGCTGCATTTGATTATATTAATATGGCAAAAGAGTCTGATCAGAATAATTTTTCACTTTACTGGGCAGAAGGTGTTTTATACTTAAAGCAGGATAAGTATTATGAAGCAATTGCCGCCTTAGAAAAGTCAATAGAGATCAAATCGGATTTTTTCAACACTCAGTACAATATTGGTGTTTGTTATTACAACCAGGCGTCAAACATGTATAATGATGCTAACGACATTATGGATAACGCAGAATATAAGGTAGCTATTGATAAAGCCAATGAGGTTTTCGCAAGTGCAGTTCCTTATATGGAAACTGCCCTTGAATTGAAACCTAACGATCTTGAAACAATGATAAGTCTCAAGGAACTTTACTACAGGCTCAAGATGACTGAGAAATATGATGTTGTTGTAGATAAGATCGCTAAATTAGAAAATAAATAGAACGATCGATACTATCGGGTAGGAACGGGGTTTGATACGAATCCCGTTTCTTTAAATTATCTCTATTTTACATAATATTAATTATAGGCAAAAGGCTAGCAAATTGTGTATACGCAGTATTTAACATAAAATCAGTTATTCGCACTCATCGCACAACCTGGCCCAAACAGCCACTGGCTGTTCGTCCTGTTAAAACAATTTGC
>JAIOTM010000028.1 GCA_021106755.1 Candidatus Cloacimonadota bacterium
CTTCCAACTGCTTCACCCTTCGAATCAGTCCCGTTCCAGAGAATTTCAAATGAACCTGTCTGCTGATTTTCATTAACCAGTTCTCGCACAAGCTGACCTTTTACATTATAAATCTTGAGAGAGACCGCAGACGGCTCTACGAGATTGTATGAGAAAGTAGTCTCAGGATTGAACGGGTTGGGGTAGTTGGTGAGGTTTTTAATCAAAACGGATATAGTTTCTTTATCGTTGTCAACCTGCATTGCTGTAATTCTATACAAATCATTTAAATGAGGATTATATCCAGAATAACCACTAATAAGATAACAATATCCATCTCCAGGTTCCCAGATTTCCACAATTTCACCCGGCAAAGGAATTTCTTCTCTTAGCACTACATCGGAGAAAGTATATACATGCAAAGAATTCTGGTCATCGAATTCTCCTGCAAATAGAATTAATTGTTGTCCATAGGCTTCTGTATAAACAGAACACAATTTATCAATGGAGTTATAACTCTCTGTTGTTTGACTGTCAATATTTTGATAACTATCATCGTATTTGTAAAGATTCAGTTCATCAGTATCCAGAAAATTGTAACGGATTGCCGAATAAAAAATCGGATTCAGATTGTATGTCGAATAATCCCCACGTGGAACTAGACCACCAGCAACTGGGATACTTTCTGTCGGGATCTGGTAATCTCCACTTACTCCCGTAGTAGCTTGCAATGTATAGCTATAACCATTCAAAATCCTTAAATGCCTGAGATTATTCTCTAGAGCGGAGCCAAAATCCCAAACTGTAAATGTTCCCGAACTAAAATCTGTTGTAAAAATCTCATAATTATTTTCACTATTTATACACATCTGTGGACCTTGACCACTATTTACTGAAATAGTTGATAAAGATTCGCTTCCAATTTCACCTATATTGAACTCAAAAACAATAGTAGTTGTATTCATACCCCAGAAATCTCCCTGAGCACCAGTCCAACTTTCGCGTTTGTTGGTGGAGATGTAGATTCTATCACCTACAATATTGGAACCTGTTGCTCCGCAAGTCACATACTCATTCAGCTCCTCATAAACCCAGAAAGTACCAACTATATATTGATAATTAGACAACAGTGCCATATCTGAAACTCG
The DNA here is from genome assembly GCA_021106755.1 of Candidatus Cloacimonadota bacterium. GTDB lineage: Bacteria > Cloacimonadota > Cloacimonadia > Cloacimonadales > JAIOQZ01 > JAIOTM01. The sequence continues at coordinate 1,128 of JAIOTM010000028.1, forward strand.
AAGAAAATCTATGCAAAAATAGGAATTGCCACCCGACTCAGCACCGTAATCATAAGTTACCTCTTTGATGTTATAGCAAATGGCTACACAAAGTGTATCACCCAAGTTAAAAAAGAAGGTTCCATATCCTGGAAACCAATGTGATATAAGGGTGTCTGAATATGTTGGAAAATACTGACTTAGATCGTCACCATCAAATGTTTGCTGTAGTTGTAAAGCAGTACCGTAAACCATAAGATTGGCTCCATCAGTAACTACAATTTCTTCTACTTCATCCCCATCAAAATCGAAGAAATCAACTATATTATGCCCGGCAGGCATTGCTCCCACTGTCTCATACTCAATCTGGCAAAAAATAGAAGTGTAAACAATTAGTAGAATGACAATAATAGAAAAGCGCATAATCTCTCCTTATTGAAGAAAAAATGCAATCTTTGTTCCAATTACCTGAAAATCTGTTGAAAAATCTCCTTGAAGCTGATAATCGGCACAAGCTTATAGCCACAGGCTCTATCCAATACTCCTCCCTGAAGCTTCAAAGTACGGCTGGGAAACGCTCTGCATATACCCGGTCGGCTCTTGTGGATACGGCATTTATTATCATCACCGAGAGCCATACAACTGAAATAAAGTTCACCCTCATCATCTGTTCCGGCAATTTTGAATATCTGATACATCGGATTGTGCTTCAATAATCGCTTAAAATCGTCTGCTGTGCATAGTTGTTTATTGCCAATACGTAAATAAAGTTGACGGCAACAATTGCCGCACTGAAGACATTGCCCCGTTACCCGTGCGTTAGCGGGATTAAAGAATAGTCTGAATCGCAGACCAAACCGTTTTAATTCAGTCCGCCAGTGCATCCCTTTGAGCCTCTATTAGCACGCGAATTCCATCTTCCGCAAGTTGAAGCATTTGTGCTAACTGCTCTTTTGTAAACAAAGCACCCTCGGCTGTTCCCTGCACTTCGATAAACCTGCCGTCCTCGGTCATCACAATATTCATATCTACTTCCGCCTGCGAATCAAGACGGTAATCAAGATCAAGAACTGGCTCGCCATCTATTATTCCTACGCTTACAGCGGCAGCAAGCTGCCCTATTGGATGCTTCGAAATCAGTCCTTCTTTCAGCATTGCTGTAAATGCATCATACATAGCGACACACGCACCAGTGATGGCGGCAGTGCGGGTACCGCCATCGGCTTGAAGCACATCGCAATCCACGATAACAGTGTAGCCGGGAAATAAGCTTCTATCTGCAATTGCCCGTAAAGCCCTGCCGATTAACCGCTGAATTTCAGCGGTTCTGCCGCCGATCTTCCCCGTGCTTGCTTCGCGGCGCATTCGGGTGTTTGTACTGCGGGGCAGCATCCCGTATTCGGCTGTCAGCCAGCCTTCTTTGGTTTCATCAATGAATGGCGGAACACCTTCCTGCACACTAACGTTGCATAATACGCGGGTATTGCCAGCTTCTATAAGTACCGAACCTTCGGGGTGTATAATAAAGTTACGTGTAATTTTAATTTCTCGTAAAGACATAGTTTCTCCTAATACATCGGAGCAATCCGGTTTCCCGGCATTCTTTTAATAACCCCTTTCAAGTCAAGATTGAGTAACACAGACGACAAAACAGGCAGAGAAAGCCCGGATTCGAGATAGAGCTTATCTATATCTATCTCAGGCTTATGCTCTAATAAAACCTGATAAACTTTGTCTTCATTAACATCTAATTGCGGGAATACTGTCAGTTGTTCCTCTTTTTCCATCGTCATATCGAATACTTCAAAAATATCATCGGCGGAAGTAACAGGCGTAGCCCCCAGTTTAATCAGATAGTTTGGACCTTCCGCCTGTTCTCTTGTTATATCCCCTGGTAACGCGAAGACATAGCGTCCCTGATCAACAGCATTTTTCGCGGTAATAAGAGCCCCGCTTGTTCTTGAACCTTCTATAATCAGAGACCCCAGACTTATCCCGCTTATAATCCGGTTTCTGCGTGGAAATCCTTTATTAATAGCTATCCCTGGCATAAACTCAGAGATTATTGCTCCCTCGCGGATTATCTGTTTTGCCAGCCCCTTGTTGGAAGAAGGATAAATCTGATCGCAGGGTGTACCCATTACAGCATAAGTTTTGCCATTATTTTCGAGAGTTGTCCGGTGGGCTAAAGTGTCAATGCCATGCGCCAGACCGCTGATAATTGTAAATCCACCCCGAACCAGATCCCGCGTCAGAATTTCGCACTGAACTTTACCATAAGTGCTGGTTTTGCGGGTTCCGACAATCGCCAGTGTCCGATTAAAATCCTCTTTAATCATATTTCCGATATAGAACAGTATCGGGGGCGTGTAGTATATCCCTTTCAGGTGGCGGGGATAGTTGTCATCCAATACCGAAACCAGCTTTATATCAAACTTTTCAATAGTGCGGGATATGTATTCCCAGAGTTCAGGCGGTTCCGGTGAAGCCAACTCAGTAATAACCCGCTCCGGGAGGAAATCCACTTCAGCAAGTGGCATTGTACCTTTACCAATGAAATCTATCGGATTACCAAGCTTCTCTATTAACCGAGCCGCTTTCTGATTCCCGACTTCACGAGCTTGAAGCAACTTTACCCAGGCACGAACTTCTTCAATCCGCATTGCTGACCAATCCATTTAATCGATGAATCAGTGTTTGTAAATTATCCCCCGTCACCGACGATATAAATGTAACTTCCAGCCCTGAGTCATGCTGAAATAACTTCTTTAGCTCAGTCTGAATTTGCTGCCACTCTTCGTGAGGAATCGTATCCAGCTTACTGAAACAGATTATGTGCTGTTTTCGACCAAGTTCGGTGTCAAATTCTATCAGTTCGTTGTGCAACTTATGGTAATCACTTACAGGATTAGTGCTGGCTATATCGATAAGAAATAGTAGCACTCTTGTACGCTGTATATGCCTTAGAAAGCGTATTCCCAGTCCTTTGCCGATATGCGCACCTTCAATTATTCCAGGTATATCAGCCATAACAAAAGAACTGTAATTCTCCCCTTTCACAACTCCCAGCATAGGCTCCAGCGTTGTAAATTCGTAGTCCGCTATCTTGGGACGGGCAGCAGAAATTCGGGATAGCAATGTAGATTTGCCGACATTGGGAAAACCCACGAGACCTACATCAGCCATCAGCTTGAGTACAAACTCAAGTTCTTTTTCTTCTCCCGGTGTACCTGGTTTACTTTTGCGGGGAGCACGATTAGTAGCTGACTTAAAACGAGTGTTGCCTTTGCCGCCGTAACCACCGGAGGCGAGAATTATCTGTTCTCCCTGTGCAGTGATGTCAGCGATTTTTGTCTTTCCATCATGAGTTTTTTCAAAAAGTTCAGTTCCTAATGGAAACTGGAGCAAAATGTCGTTTCCAGACCTGCCTGTCTGATTGTTTCCAGCTCCCGGTTTACCGTTTTCGGCTTTGAAGTGACGCATGTAACGAAATTCCAGTAAGGTGTTGAGATTCTCGTTACCCACCGCAATTACACTGCCACCGTTACCACCATCACCCCCGTCTGGTCCACCTTTTGGGGCAAACTTTTCCCGCCGGAAGCTTACGCAACCATCACCACCGTTACCAGCTTTTACTTTCGCTGTTGCAAAATCAATTAACATTATTGTTTCCTGTTCTTATTTTCTCTTTATCCGTAAGTGAAACGATTATCATCATATTACAAATTCTATTTCTGGTGGTTCTGTCAAGCTCAGAATGAATCTCACAATTTATTCATTCAGTATTTTATCAGGATTGAACCAGGCAGTGAAGTTCTCTAACTAAAACTCGCAGATATTGTAGATTGACATCATCGGGAACCATGATGTCAAAAGCTGCTTAGTTCTTACAGACTCCGTAAACAGCCACTTCCGTGCAACAAGTTCTTCAATGTTCATACTTCCATAAACAAGGGTGGACAAACCTTCAATCGTCAGATGGCAATCCGCGCTGGTTGAAACAGATTCAGCACTGAGTGTTTCTCCATCAGATACGAGAAGGTATGCACCATTGTTCCAGTCGCAGGTGGGGTCTGTTACTTTTATCGTTATCTCGCCTGAATCAGTGGCAGGAAGCCCTTCTAACGCTACCGGAATGTCCATCACCCGCACCATCCAGGGACTACAGGTTAAAGTCGCTTCGGGATTAGTGTCGGCATCCTTGAACCAGGTGTAAAAGGGAGCATCTCCAGGAACAGGTAACCGGAATTTGCCGCATTGATCCCTATGAAGTGCCAGATAATGGAATATCGCGCTCCGGGAGTAGGCATCGCTGTAAAACCAGTCAGCTATAGAAATAACACCATCTGTACCAAAACCTTTCTTGTAATATCGGAACGAGCCTACCGCTTTTCCTTCATGCCGAACAATAACAACAATAGAATCCTTGAAAAAGCGTTTAAGGCGTCCCTCCGAAATTGAGCTGAACAAAACATAGCCGTGATACTGTTTCAAAGCCAGTTCATCCGCTACTTCCAGAAACTCATCCCAGTTAGAACCAGCGTCAAACCGCTGAAATTCCCACTCCTTAAGGTTCAGGTTCTCAAGATAATGGGCGATAGCACTCATCGGGTAAGTAATTCGCTGTTTATAGCCTGTTTCTACATAATTAAATTTATCGTAAAAACTCTGCTTGAAAGGACGAAGCATGCTTAAAGGCTGGCTTTTTGCCATCATCTCTTTGAATGCTACCTGCATAAGTTGCCACACTAATCCCTTACCCCGATATTCCGGATAGCACGAAACACAACCTATTCCGCTCATGGATTTGATAACGCCCCGAACTACCTGTTTCATATCGTGGTTAATTAAACCAGCCACCATTCGCCCGTTGTCGAATACAGCAAATGTCTGATCAGCACTCAAGGCTTCAATCATTTCTTCTTTAGGAGGTTCATCCTTCCAGTCCTTAAATGCGTATGTCGTCATCACCGCGAAGTCGGTTTTCTCTGCCTCAGTAATTTTTCTTATCAGCATATTCTCCTCGCTTACATTACAAAACTAATATTGATTTCTCTTGTCAAAATTATCAAGATAATTTCTTTTTTTCGAGTTGGAATATTTCTTGCATGGAGATTTGTCTATGAAAAATGCTATAATTCTAATTCTTGCTTTAATATTAGTCGCTTGCGGTGACAACGCCTGGATGAAGGTGAAAAACGAAACATCGAATGAACTGTCAATCCAGTTCAGTGGATACCTTGTTGAGTCGTTACAGCCTGGTGAAAGTTACACGAAATGCTGGTATATTAAAGAAGGGCTTCACAACATCACTACGAGAGAGGTTTCCCTCACCTGGTGGAATTATGTTGACACATCCACTTTAGAGTGGTTTACTATCCGTACGGGAGAAACTCTTGAATATACGATATCGGGAGAAAGTAGTTATTATCATCTAAGCAATCTAAGCAACTGGACAATATCACTGATAATCAACGATAATCAACTGCAACTTCCCGCCTTGCAAGACACTCTTTTGCACTATTCATTAACGCCCACCTCAACTAAGAAGCTGGACATTTACTACATTGGTGCGCTTATTGATGATGGCAGATTCTACTGTGATTTGTTTCCGGGTGACAGCTTATCTGTCACATTTGAGCCAGTTTGTGCCGGTTTGACTGTCATCAACCGAAATGTGCCTGAGTTAGTGAAACTACAAATAGGTGACTCTTCCACTGACACCTGGGA
>JAIOTM010000063.1 GCA_021106755.1 Candidatus Cloacimonadota bacterium
AAGTCCATCATAGAGCTGTTTTGTCCCATGTAGTTAAAGCAGACCTGATTCTGAGCAACGCTTATGGAGCAGTTCTGAGGATACAGTCCACCATCAAGTTGAGAAATATGATGGATTACAAATTCAGGGTTAGCGAATTTTGTAGGATCAATTGTGATGTAAAACTGGATATTCTTAACAACTTCGTCGAAGCCACCGGGTAGTGCCCATGAAGCACCAAGAAAGTTCAAAGAAACATCCCACTGGAGATAATCTGTTCCAGCGTCGTTAACGACAGCAGCATTACTTATGATAAACTCAGTGTCTATCTGCGCGAATGCTGTACCTGCGAGTAAAATCAGGGCACATACCAGTGCCATTGCCTTAGTTTTTGTCATTACCTTCTCCTTGTGTTGGTTTTGTGATTGTCTTGTGAGTCATTTATTTCGTTTATTTCGTTTATTTCGTTTATTTCGTTTGTTCTGAGAAGAACACTTATTACACCAGGAACCTGACAGGTTTTTCCGTTGTTAATGTTAATGAAGCCCTTATCAGGGTCTGTCACGGTAGCCGAGAAGTTTACATCAGCAAGTTGATAACCGCTGGCTCCGTTATCGTTGTTAACAAGACCCTTGTCCGGATCTGTGATTGTACCACCTGTTCCTGCCGGATCAGTAGTTTCACCGGCAACCATACCGTAAACAGCAGTTTCAAGCAGGTTAACGCCGTCGTTTGAAGTACCGCCATTGTAGCAGGCATCATCCAATGTAAGATCGCAAACCTGAGTTCCGCTGGAATCGAATGTATGAGCAATGAGGCTCATTACAGCAAGGTGGTTACGCTGCATAACTACAACATAGTAATCACCCGGAGTAACAGTAAGAGCACCAACTGGTGCACCATTTTCATCAACAACGAATCCATCGTCCTGAAGCAGGAAGCTCTGCGCGAATACAGCAGCGGCTGTCGGTGCTGTCCGCAGTTCTACATATACCCAGTCAACAATATTTGCTGGCATAGCTGCAACGGGAAGTAAATCAACGTAAGGTGAGATTAGCGGAAGATCGCCGTTAATAGTCAGCAACATGTTGTGGTTTGCTACATCGTAAGCACCTTCTAAGAAGACCTTAACATTACTGTACGATCCAGCGGCACCAAGCTGAACTGATGCGTCAGGACCATAAACAGAGACTCCGCCATCAGCGTAGCCAACTGTCATATTATAGGTGTAACTTCCGTCACCAGGGGCAACGTCTGTCCAGGCAAAGTCATCTAGATCGGTAACAGTTATCAGCAGAGCAGTATTCCTGTAAATATTGTAACCACTGAGAATACGACTCGGTGCAACAGGATGGCGTGGAGTCTGAGTAGCAAGACGCGCGGTTGTTGGTTGCTGAGGAACAGGTATTAGCTCGCGATTATTTGCCAGTGTACCATAGTCGCGGGTTGGGGTCATCTGAGCATAACCTTCGAGTAGCCAGTCCCCTGTGAGTGCTGGGTTGATATCAACCAGGCTTGACCATGCACCGCCATAGAGCATGACATTACCGTAGTCTTCAACCTCATAAAGGTCTCTCTTCATTGGGTAGAACGCTTCAACACACGAGGAGTTAACTCCAAACCAGATTTCTTCCGCGCCAGTAATAGCAACAGCATCGCCGAGTGGGATAATGTTATACTGTCCAACAGTGAGTGTCGCGTTGTCTATGGGGTCATCAACTACAAGAGTACCTTGAGTATAAGTATCAGTTCCAGGATCGTGTGAACCACCAGTCCATACTCGCAATCTATAGGATATCGGTAATGTACCTCCATCCCCGACGAGCGAATTCGGATAGAAACCGACATGAGTTAAGTAACCACCAGAATGGGCGGCAAGCTCAGCAGGTGTCATTCGAGCATACGACCCAAAACTACCTGAGCCACTCAATCCAAGACCACCAATCTCTGTGCCGTCATCCCAGTGAAGTACGCCCGCTGGTTTATCCCAACCAAGGTCAACGTCATCGCCGTTGACTGTAGCAGTCATTACAGTTGTTGGATCATAGCTCATGTCATAAACCTGTGTACCCCAGAGGTTTGTAGTAACTGTACCACCGTTGGTAACAATTTCAAATAACTGGGCATCTGAGCCATAGTTTGTGGGTGTATAAGTAAAGGTAAACTGATGTGTCTGACCAGCAGTTAAAGTTACTGTATTATCAAAGGTTGATGAGTAATCAGTTCCTGTTAAGTCTGTGTTGGAAGTAACGGTTAATGTTCCCGCCCCGGCGTTTTCCAGAGTAATAGTACTGGAAGTTGGAGGTGGATCACTGTTAAGCAAGTACCCGAAATTGTAACTATCTGGAATCAGGGTTGCAATTGGAGCAACAGAGCTATAGATAGTAAGGTCATCTACAGCGATGTCGCTTTGATAGCTGGTTGTGCCTTCTGCCCAGAACTGGAGATAGAAACCAACTACACCAGTATATGCAGTAAGGCTGACTGTGCCCATATCCCATTGGCCATTGTACTGGTGCTGGGCTAACTCAATCCAGTTTGCTCCGTCCCAACCGCTTATATGCAATGTTGAAGGTGTAGCAGTTGGATAGCTTGGGTCACCTACCCAATACCAGTAGTCTAATACTGGGGTTGTAAGCCCACTCAAATCAAATACAGTAGAATAGATAATGGCGTTGTCCTGTCCAGAGCCGGAGTCGTCGAAATCCATAAAATAGCCTGTTCCAGTTGTGTGATCATAATCTGCAGTGTAGGATTCAGCATTATCTCTGCCCCAGTTATCCTGGTCTTCGGGAGCAGTAGCCTGAACCCAACCCATGGGAGGGAATGTTGTATTTTCGAAATCTTCGACCCACGGGAAAGTAGAAACTGTTGGGTCGGCACGGGTTGTAAAACTCCACTCGGAACAACCTGTAGCAGCACCAAAACTGTTACGAGGTATAATCATCCAGTAATGAGGTGTGCTAAAAGCAAGACCCGAATAAGGCATCGTTGTACTTGTGATGTTTGTGCCATTGTAGATGGTATAGCTCCCGGGAGCGGTTCCAAAGTAAACATCGTAACTTGATGCACCTGCGACAGTTGACCATTGCAGGTTTCCGTTTTCCATAACATCAATCGCCGCATCTGCCGGAGAAGGACTGGTAGCACATGCTGGAGGTGTAACAGCATCGTAAACTTCCACATCATCGAGACATACACCGTAACCATACTTGGCATTTCCTTCAAAGGCAATCATGTATTCTGCTGATGGGTTTGGAAGTACAAACGCTTCTAATGTCCAATTAGGAATGCTGGTTGTATAATGTGCTATTTCTGTCCATATACCAACAGCAGAATCCTTGTAGAATATCTTGAGTTCATCCTGATCACCAGGCCAAATTTCTTGCGTGTGCCAGAAGGTCAGAGTCGGATTGGTTAAGGCAGTAAGATCAAGGACTGGAGTTACTAACTTGGTTTTATGGTCAGAACCATTACTTATATACAGATACGCATTAAAAGAACCAGTATGAGCTACTGCCGGATGACTGTTATGACCTCCGTTCTGATATGCCCAGTTAAGGTTAGTAGCATCAAATTCCTGCGACCAGCCTGGAGGTAGTGCCCCTCCCTCAAAACCTTCCTGGAATGGGAAAGTCGTAACAGTACCCGCAGATGTTGAAAAATTCCAGACAGGCCCAGCTTGATCAAGGTCAGGCGTTACAGATGTATTTCTGGTTATAACCTGCCATTCATAAGCAGTAGCACTAGTGCCGGAGTAGCCCCAACTACCTGTAGCTCCTGCAGGTTGTGCGGTTTGAACAACAACCATACTGCCAGCTACGCCAAACCACAAATCGTATTCATCTGTGTTGGTTCCTGTCATATCCCATGTAAGTGTGCCTGTTACAGGTTGGTTTGTAGCACTATTTACGGGGCTTGGGTTACTGGCTGCGTCTGGCATATCCGGATTTGTAGGTGTTGCACCAAGCAGTTCTATGTTATAAACACCAGTACCATTATGGCTATAATGGGCTACTTCTACATAGTAGGTGCCATCCGCAGGTGTTACATAATTAATCCGGGATTGAAATCCACAGTCATCGTCATTGTCGGCAAGTAGGGTTGTACCATCTGTGTCGTAGAGCCACAGCATAGTGTCGAGACTGGGTGTACCTGTACAGGTATTAATATCAAGATTATCACCTGTCGAGGACTGGAATTTCCAGTAGTCACCGGGATCAGTGCCAGAAGTAACTGCACCATCATGCAAGCCGTTAGTAATCAATAGAACGCCAGCGGCGTCCCAGGTGTCATTCGGTTCGGTTTCTGTTAATGCGAACATCACAGAAAACATCATTATTAGTACACATAAAAGAATGTTTTTCGTCATAGCATCTCTCCTCTTTTTGCTATTATTCACGTTAAAGTCATTGGGCAAAACTCATTTCGACATTACTATAACTCTCTCTAAATCAAATATTTATCACGGGATTGCTCTTCTGAGACAATTCCCATATCATCATATCATCCTAATATTTACATATAGGCTTTTTTCTGTCAAATCTTTTTTTATTGTTCTGCTCTTTTTTTTTCGGGAGATTTTTCTTGCCCGTAAAGCACGTCTGCTTTTGAATAGACTTAGAAAAAATATTTAAGGAGTCAACTATGTTTCCAGGTGGAAAAAAGGGAATGAAAGACCTTATGAAGCAAGCCCAGAAAATGCAACAAGACTTTGCTAAAGCACAACAGGAGCTTGCTGATAAAATCATTGAAGCTCAATCTGGCGGCGGAATGGTTAAAATAGAGATGAACGGTCATCACGAATTGAAATCGCTGAAAATTGATGCTGAAGTGGTCAATCCCGATGATATTGAAATGTTGGAAGACCTCATCATCGCCGCTTTCAGAGAAGCTCATGAGAAAATCGCCAGTACAAGCGAAGACGAGATGAGTAAACTTACCGGCGGAATGAATATTCCCGGTCTTTTCTAAAATCCCAATGAGCTATAAACAGCTTGAGAATCTTCAGCAGGCGTTGAAGAAATTACCTGGCATCGGTAGCAAAACCGCGCGACGATTAGCCTATTATATGGTTTCGAGAAACACCGGACATGCCATGATGCTGGCAGATGCTATCACTTCTGCCATAGAAGCAAATAATCCATGCCCCGAATGTAATCTTCTTACTGAGGGAGAACTCTGTGAATTCTGTGCTGACCCGGAGCGTAATCAATCTCTGCTTTGTGTGGTTCAGGATGCTCAGGATGTAATGCTGATTGAAAACACGCACGAATTCAAAGGACGTTACTTCGTTCTTGGCGGACTACTTTCCCCCTTGCATGGTATTGGTCCTGAAGAAATTCATTTCCCGCAATTAAAAAAGCTGGTTGAGGAACTTCCTTTAACCGAAATAATTCTGGCACTCAATCCTTCCGCGGAAGGAGATACTACTATACATTATATTGTAGAAAAATTCGAGACTATGCCATTCAAAATTACTCGTCTGGCAACTGGCATCCCGTTTGGTGGAGATATCGAATATACAACCCCGGTAACTCTGACTAACGCCCTCTTCCGCCGATACGAAGCAGATTGAGCATGTTTACAGGAATCGCGGAAGAAACAGGGACTATCTTTAGAATATCATTTCCGGGGAATACAACCCACCTGACCGTGCAAAGCAAAGTGTGCGTTCAGAAGCTTGAAATTGGAGCCAGTGTTGCCTGTAACGGAATTTGCCTTACTGTTACAGAAGTGCAGAAAAACATGTTCACCGCAGAAATAATGAAAGAAACATGTAGCAAAACAACAGCAGTAAACTGGAAATCCGGCACGAAACTTAATCTGGAACGAGCTATGTCGGCAAACGGACGCTTTGATGGACATATTGTTCAGGGGCATATTGATACAATTGCTCTCGTGCAGGCTGTTACCAACACCGGACAGGAGTATCGGATTCGGATTGGTATTCCCAGCCCATCTCACACACCGCTTCTCGCAATGCACGGCTCTATCGCTATAGATGGCATCAGTCTGACCATAGCACGACTGTACGCCGACGCGTTTGAAGTTGCCTTAATTCCGCAAACGTTGCAAACTACAACCCTCAACCTCCTGAAAGCCGGCGACAAAGTCAATCTTGAGTACGACATCCTCGGCAAATATATCCAGCGGCAATTAAATTCATCCGGCAAACGCTTATCCGAGAAGGAACTCTATGAGAAAGGTTTCTAAACTCTTTCTACTCGCTCTGCTCATTCTAATCGTAGTTGGATGCGGTAACCGAAAGGGACCTACAGGTGGTCCGGTCGATGAAGAAAAACCGGAGATTCTTGCTGTTTCGCCCGAAAACTATCAACCCCTGCCTGATGATGGCAAACTCGAAATCGTTTTTTCCAAACCAATCGACAGAGTCACTTTGATGACCGGAATTCAGGTTTATCCTTCTTTATCCAACCGCAAATTCTCCTGGCTGAACAGCAACACCTGCGTCTTGAGTCTGCGTGATAAAACAGAGCCTAATAAAAATTATTTCATCAGCTTCACGCAGGATATCAAAGGGACTCACGGTAACAAGCTGGCACAGGACTATACATATATATATCATACCGGAGTGCTTCAGGAGCACCGGATTTCGGGTAGCATTC
>JAIOTM010000029.1 GCA_021106755.1 Candidatus Cloacimonadota bacterium
ATCTGAAGCCATTTGGTATGGTTCCTATTGGCTTTGTTATGCAATTTGACGAAAAACCAGAACTTGAATTGGAAAAATTCTATCAGGTAACGGGAACTCTGCATCTTAATTCTGAATACAAAAAAGGGGCGGAAGAACAAATTCCGTTGGATAAAGAAGGGAAGAAGATACCAGTTGCTTTTCTACAGGTAGAGCATATAAAGAAGATTCCTGATTTGCAGAACGATTTGATTGAGAAGTGGACTAAGTTTCCACCTTACAATCCAATGTACATTGAATAAAAGTATAGGTTTATTGTATTATAATTGGGATACTCCCATTTTTTCAAGAAGATTTGGTTATGTTGTTTTTCATGCTTAATGTTGCACTTCACATCTGAAGAAAACCCCATAAAGTCAGAGTATCTTTTGCCAGATTTCGGGTTCGGAGTGTAAGAACACGCCGTCACCGCTCAATTTAACAAAATATTCATCTGATTTGCTTTTTGAAAAAAGCAAACAAAAAAACTTTTTGATCAGCAGACTAAGTCGCGAAACAATCTGAGTAAGAAATCCAATTATTCACTATCAATTAAATAGCACAAACATCTCCATTGTGGGGATATGCGTGTTATTGTACTATAAGGGACGGAAGTTTTCGCATTATCCGCCGGAGTTCTTCTATATTGATGGTTTGCCCACCATCAACCGGTGCGGATTGCGGATTAATTTCAACTTCAAGTAGCAAGCCATCTACTCCGGCAGCTACCGCGGCGTAAGATAGAGGGAGCACAAACCTGCGATCTCCCGTGGCATGGGAAGGATCAAAAATTATCGGCAGACAAGAACGCTCTTTCATTACAGGGATTGCCGCGATGTCGGGTGTATTACGCAAGGAAGTTTCAAAGGTGCGTATGCCACGTTCGCAAAGAATAATTTCACGATTTCCAGCAACCGCGAGGTGCTCTGCGGCAAGCAGCCACTCTTTATATGTCGCGCTTACTGCCCGTTTGAGAATTACGGGGCGTCCCGCCTTTCCTAACGCTTTTAATAGCGGATAATTATACATGTTGCGTGTGCCAACCTGAAGAATATCTATATGCTCAGTCATGGGAACAATCCATTCAGGCGATATTACTTCCGATACTGTAATAAGCTCCAGTTCTTTAGCAATGCTGGCAAAGGTTTCAAGAGCTTTCAAACCAGCCCCGGAGTAGCTGTAGGGGGATGTTCGCAACTTCTGCACGCCACCCCGCATAAACTTTATCCCTTCTTCGCTCAAAGCATGAGCGGTTTCCCTGAGTCTGCCCGTGTCATCAATAGTGCAAGGACCAGCGATGATGGTCAGATCTCCGTGTCCAATCGTGTTACCCCGTATCACGATTTCGGGTTTGGAATTTCCGGCACAAACGAGTGTACAAGATGATTGCCGCGTAATAACCTTAGCTACGGCTTTGTAACGGTACAGAATATCTGGTTCGGGGATATCCTCTCGCAGAACCAACAGTTTTTCTTCCTTATGAATTATCTCCCCCTGAGATTCAATATAGTGCAACAACTGTCTTTGGTCTGCTTCGCGGACTTTATGTTTAAGAAGTATAATCATAGAAACATCTAACCTTATACAAGGCTGTTTGTCAACTCATTCCAGAGAACGCCATATTGCAGGCTGTGGTCGCTAACCTGGAACGTTCTGTGATTGAAAACTGACATAATTTCTCTCACAAGGATTGTTCCGCTGAGAATAAGGCTACTACGAAGTGGTTCAAAGGGAATCATTCGGGCGATAGTCGCGTTATCGCTCCGGGCGAACAACTCCACAAACTTATCAATTTCTTCAAAAGAAATTTCGCTTTTATGTACATCTTCCGGTGAGTAACGAATTTGCTTCTTTGAAATAGCCGCAAGACTTGTAGCAGTACCGCCTATTCCGATTAATACCAGCTTGCTGAACTTCCAGTTCTTCAAAGGTGCCAGTTCATCGCGCATATACACTTGTTGGCGTTTTATGTTGGTGCCGAATAGTGTTTCCATGCGGCGTAAGCCACAACGAAAACTGACGCTACGTTTTACTTCGCCGTTAATAATATAACAAAACTCCACACTGCCGCCACCAATGTCGAAGGTGATAACTTCGGAATGTTCACTAAACTCTGCCGCAATATATCGGGCGGAGAAATGTGCTTCCTCTTCAGTTGTTAAGATTCTGAAATCCAGCCCGAATTTGTACTGTAGCCAATTTGTCAGAATTTTTATGTTTTTCGCGTCACGAGAGCAGCTTGTACCAGTTACGATTATTTTGTCTGTCCATGCTTTGGCTAATTTCAAAAATTTTGTCAGAATACGCCTGGTGCGGGTTATGCCAGCGAGAGTCAGTTTACCATTCCGCATGTTCTTGCCGAGAGCCGATACTTGCGATGCCCTGTGTCGTGTAACGATTTTCCCATCAATAATCTCAGCCCACAGCATCTGAATATTATTGGTGCCAACATCTAATACGGCGTAACGGGGATTTTTTACAGGGATAGCTTTCAGGCAGTTAACTGCCACTTCAGTATTGCGTACCGGAAATCGCCGTGCAGGGGAAAGCTCTAAAGCCGAAAGCATTTTCTGCCAATCAACATCAGGGAGTTGATGAAAATCCAGAATGGTTTTTCGGGAATAGTTTTTGAGACCGTTCAATAATATCGCGTCTTCAGGAGAACCAAGCCGCGTAGCACATATTAAGTACGCGCCTGTTTGCACCACTTCGGCAAGAGTACTGTAGCCAGTCTTGGTAATCACAACATCCGCTGACGATAGAAGTTGAGGGAAATCCTCTTCCTTACTGACCTTACGAAATCTGTCCAATGAGCAATTCTGAAACTGCGAGAGAATCACAAATCCCGGAACCGAACAGATAGAATTCATATCTATAGGATTGTCATCATAACCGCCAAAAGTAAGCAGAACAATTTTATCTTCGGGAGAAATGTTGAGTCGCTGCCGCAAGCCGGGATTATTTCGCGGAACAATTCGAGCGAGAAGTGGAGTTTCAATAACATGATTAAAAGCGTTCATACTTTCCGGGCTGGAAAAAGGTAGTCTCAGAGCGAGTGTGGCTTCTTTGTACGCTTGTGAGATGTCATTCAGCAGGGAACGAACTCGCGGAGTATTGGGGAAAATATCACGATAGATGAAATGCCAGTCGAAATTGGAGACAGCCACCGAAGGGATACCTGCCTGTTTGGCTATAAGAAACGCCAGATGAGGGATATCCCCGACAATCATATCTATTTTGTTTTCTTTGATAAAGGAAGTTTCCCTGCGAATTATTGCTCCTTTGGAATCACGGATTTGCTCTAACTGACGGAGGCTTGCCGGAATGTCCGGGTCTGCCCAGTTTTTCTGCACGAGTCCGAAATCAAGGGCAACAGGCTTCAATTCGAAAAATTGAGGATTCAGTTTATCAAATAAAAAGGCGGGGTGCATGCTTCGGATGTAACAAAATATACCAGCTTGCTGAA
>JAIOTM010000421.1 GCA_021106755.1 Candidatus Cloacimonadota bacterium
TTACCGTTAGACAGAATATTCCTCTTCAGGAGTTGGAAACAAAGTTGTTGGGCGTAAATCATGCGGAGGTTGGAGCCAGATTATTGAAACAGTGGAATATTCCCGAACCAATCTGGAAGATTGTCTTACAGCACCACACTCCGTTTGATAACGAAAACGATGTGTATAACTCCTGCCTTGTTTATCTCTCTAACTATATCTGCAACAATCAGCGGAATAACCACTGCATTGAAGCACCGCAGGCGGAGTTTGATGAGCGAGTCTGGTCGCACCTGAGTATGAGCGTTTCCGATATTCCGATGATTGTGCGCGATGTAACAAAGAAAGTGGAAATCGCCCATCAGGTTCTGCAAATAGGTATGTCGTAAAGATGCAATGGAGACCAACTAAAGATTTTCAGGAAAAGTTACATTTACTGCAAGCTTCTCTTGTTAAAGTCGAACAATTCTGTAATGGACTGTTTAAGTACAGGGAAACATTAACACGCCCGGAAACAGAACCGGAACTTGTTCCTCTCATAGACGCTCTCACCACTCAGCGGGATAGCTTTATACAGATGCTTCGTCAGGCAGGTTCTCATCTTCATCAACTCTCTGAGATTACCAACAGTTTACGCACCCTCAGTAGCGATATAACACAAAAAACAGATGATAGCAAAGCGGAGAATTTGTCTTGGCAGAACAGCATTACTGGCACTGCTCAGGCGAGTTCTTCAAACTTTGAAAACGCTCTGTTGGCGAAGATTGAGCAATTAAGTAACACGCTGAAAACGACAATCTCAGAAGAAGTATATAATCAGGCGAAAGCTTCGTTGTCGCATGCGACTGGAAAACTTTCTTCTGCGATTTTGAATCAGACGGAAGCGATAAGCACAGCTTACATCAAAGCTGAAAACGATTTTGATACCAGCAATCAGATGCGGATTCTCGCTATTACGATTGCCCTCGAAGCCGGACGAAGCGGGAACGAACGCCTTGAAGCAGCCGCGATTGAAATGAAGCAACAATTAATGCGCCATATAGAACATGCAGGGAATGCCAGAATTTCTTTAGAAAAAGCTGCAAGGAGTGAGAATCTGGTTACTCAGCAATTAGACGAGTTATCGCGACAAGCAGATAGACTGGAAGTTGAAACTTCATCTAAACTACGCGAGGAACTACTGGTACAAGTAGCTGAGATAGGCGAGTTGGTTTCCGGTTTGAACCAAAATAGTGGGGGAGTGGTTGATAACCAACAAATGTTTAACGATAACAAGCAGTTCGTTGAAACCCTCAATAAAGTAACTTTCAGACTGAACGACCTGATAGATAAGCAACAAAAAGAGTTAAACGCTCTACAACAATTACTTCATTATACAGATTAAATCCACATCGTATAGTGGTTTATAAAAGAAAATAAATCTGAAAACCCCTGTATCAGTAGCTCTTACGCAATTGATAGATAAAAAATACATCCGTAGGGACTCGAACCCTAGACCCACTGATTAAGAGTCAGTTGCTCTACCAACTGAGCTACGGATGCATTTTTACTTTGAGAATCTGCATTTTTTGATTAGCTTGTATTGTGTCAAATGATTTTTCGGGGTTCAGAATGATTAAATTGGCAACGATTTCTCTGGTGGTTTTGTTTTTCTGGGGATGCCTGGTAGCAATACCTGTCAACATAGCGATTATGGAAGCAGATAGTACAGAATACGATCCTGTATTGCAGGCTGTTGTTTACAACGAAACCGCCTCAGTCTTGAACGAGAGTGGTCTTTTTCGGCTTATAGACCGCAAACATCTCGAACAGGTAATGCGAGAGCAGAAGATTATTCTGGAGCAGGCGGTACACGCGGCAGATTACGCCCAACTTGGCAACCTTTTACAAGCGGATTACTTCATATTTCCTTCGATATATCGGGTGGACTCCAGTATTCTTGTATATTTTAATGTTACAGATGTAAGCAGAGGAGAAATCCTGTTGTCACGCTCTATGCAGGTCGTGGATGATTTTCAAATACTCAAGCGTGAAATACGGCGTATTTTGATGGATGTTATTAGCTATTTCCAGATAGAAATCAAGGTAATAGAGGTAAACTACCCTCAGATTCTGATAGACCCCGGCAAATCCGACCCGCAACAGAAATATTACGATGTATTCCGCAGAATCCCAGGAGTAAGCGGTGTTGAAGTAATCAGATATAGCGAGTTCAAAGTTGGAAAAGTGCTGATTGCTGACCGTTTATCGGAACATGTTTACAGTGGCAGAATTATGGAGGGAGAAGATATTGCTGTGGGAGATTTTCTTGTTGAAGCTACCATAGCGATTAAGCGAGAACCAACCTCAATTGCTGATACTGATAAAAAACTATTACAGGCAGGACACCTTTTAATTATCAGTCAACCGGAAGATGCCGTTATCTATATAGATAACCTTCCGCGAAAACAAATATTCTTAGATGGTATTTTAAGCTATGAATTGCAGGCAGGTTTGCACCAGTTGCGTCTGGAACGGAAAGGTTTTCATACTTTATGTCGTGATATTCTGATAACACAGGGACAGAATCAGAAGTTCAGGATAGTTTTGCAGCCGGAGTCAGGTCAATATTACATCAGTTCCGAACCCGCTGGTGCGGAAGTGTTTATTGACGGGCAGTACGAAGGTCTTACTCCTGTTCAAGTTCGGCGGAAGCGGGGACGGCATTCTCTGGAAATCAGAAAAGCGGGTTTCATTAACCAGAATCGTAGATTAGCGTTTTCGGATAAGAAAGAGCGGGGTGGGCATTTTGTTTTGCAGAAGCAAAGCGAGATTACCGAAGATACTCCCGACAATATGGTTCGGATTTCCGGTGGCACTTTCGAGATGGGATCAACCGGGTTGTCAGCCGCTATGGATGAGCGACCCCGACATCAGGTGACCCTTCAATCCTTTTTTATCGACAAGTACGAAGTCATGGTGAAAGAATACAGGCAATATTGTGAAGTTACAGGAACGCCTATGCCAGGTTTACCAAGCTGGTTGGGGGACAATCATCCTATGGTGAATGTAAGCTGGGAAGAGGCTTCGAAATACGCGCATTGGTGCGGAAAACGCCTACCCACTGAGGCAGAATGGGAATTTGCCGCGCAAGGCTTAAACCTTGTCGGGAACTTCATTGGGTTACAGTATGAAGACGAATGGGACAGAACCGCGCCAGTAGGCAGTTTCCATGCTAACGGGAAAGGAGTGTTCGACATGTTCGGTAATGTTTTTGAATGGTGTAGTGACTGGTACGACAGGCGTTACTACAGTTACAGCTTGCTTGAAAATCCGGTCGGTGCGGATTATGGAAATCGAAAAGTTATTCGGGGAGGATGCTGGGCTTTGAAGAAAAATTTTTCGCAAAAAACAGACCGCAATATGCAGGGAGCAAAAATCAGAAGCACAATTGTTGGTTTTCGTTGTGCGACAGACGTAGTTGAGTGGAAAAGGAGAGACGAAGAAGAAAAAATAGGTATTAAATGATTTTTTCTGAAATCTGTATTGACAATCAATGTGGTTCTGCAATTATATGTTGTATAATACTAAAAGGATACAAATGGATTTAGTTACTGAAGAAATCAGAGAAAAACTGAACGGCCTTCAAGGATTGCCGACAATACCTCTCATCACGGTTAAGTTGCTGGAAA
>JAIOTM010000072.1 GCA_021106755.1 Candidatus Cloacimonadota bacterium
ATAAGGGTTTCGCCTCTGTTTTGTTAGCGGAAAAAATTGATGCTGGTTTGCTGGTAATCCTTACCGGAGTTGACAATGTATGCGTTAACTTCGGAAATCCTGATCAGAGAGAGATAGACACTCTTACTGTGGCAGAGGTGAGAGAATATTACAATAAATGTCAGTTTCCAAAAGGCAGTATGGGACCAAAAATGCGGGCATCTATCCGGTTTATTGAACGGGGTGGAAAAGAAGTGCTTATTACTTCGATTGAACGAATTGTGGATGCTTTTGCCGGAAAGACTGGCACTCGTATAATACCATAGAGTATTGCAAATCTACCTTTAATAAAAAGCCTGGAAATATTTCAGGCTTTTTTTCTTGATTTATTTTCCGTGATAATCAAACTATTGAAAACTGCTGAGGGGAGTATTATGCTGCTTCACAAAAAGTTCATAGAATCGGTGAAAAAGATGGGGGAAAAGACTGCTATATTCGATCAGGCAATCGGGAAAGATATTTCCTATAAGCGAATGCTGATAGCGGTGATTATCCTCTCTCGGAAATTCAAACGTTTTCCTGAAGAACATATTGGTGTAATGTTGCCAACATCAGCCGGGTGCATGATAGCTTTCATGGCTTTATTAATGCGGGGCAAGATTCCCGTGATGATAAATTATTCGACTGGAGCATACAATAACTGCCTTTACGCTCAGGAAAAGTGCAATTTCACAACGATTATCACCAGTAGCAAACTGCTCAATAAGATAAACTGCGACGTGGTGAAAGGAATGATATTCCTTGAAGATATAATGAAAGGGCTGAAGCCTCTGGAAAAAGTCTTTGCCGCAATGACAGCTATGCTTCCCACCGGAGCTATTACAAGAAGAGGTTCTCCTGAAGATACCGCGGCAATCCTTTTTACAAGCGGTAGCGAAAAAGACCCGAAAGCTGTGCAGTTGTCTCATAAGAATTTAAGCCACAACATTTCCAGCGTTATAGATGCTGGTAAAATAGTTAGTAGCGATATTTTTCTGGGAAATTTACCACTGTTCCATGTGTTTGGGCTTACCGTTACTTTTCTACTACCCATATTCCGGCAATGCTCAATTGTGGCTCATGCTAATCCGCTTGATTACAAGGCAATTACAAGTTCCATTC
Source organism: Candidatus Cloacimonadota bacterium (assembly GCA_021106755.1). GTDB lineage: Bacteria > Cloacimonadota > Cloacimonadia > Cloacimonadales > JAIOQZ01 > JAIOTM01. The sequence goes on from JAIOTM010000072.1 coordinate 1,141, forward strand.
GCAAATATAAAGTTACCGTAATGGTGGGAACGCCAACGTTCTTCCACGGCTATCTAAAGAAAGCTGAAAAAGGCGACTTCGATTCTGTAAGGTTGGCAATAACCGGAGCCGACAAACTTACCAGACAGATTCGGGATGAGTACCTCACGAAACACAACTTAGAGCTTCACGAAGGCTATGGCGCGACTGAAACCAGCCCGATTGTCGCAGTCAATTTCCCCGGAATATGCAAATATGGAAGCGTGGGCAAACCCGTACCGGGTGTGCAAGTGAAAATTGTTCACCGGGAAACCGGAGAGATACTTTCAGAAGGTGAGGAAGGAAAAATCCTCGTCAAAGGCGATAATGTGATGAAAGGCTACTTCGATGATATTGAGGAAACCTCTATGCGCATCCGCAACGGTTGGTATGATACCGGAGATATGGGAGTGCTGGATAAAGATGGATACCTCTGGCATCGGGGACGTCTTAAACGATTTGTAAAAATCGCGGGTGAAATGGTTTCCTTAGTAAAAATTGAGTCGGTGCTGGAGTTGCTCCTGCCCGATGAAACGCTTTGCTGTGTAGTGGATGTGCCTAATCCAGCTAAAGGTTCGGATGTTGTCGCGGCAATAACTACTAAAAAGATAGACACTAAGCAGATAAAACACCGAATGAGAAAAGAATTACCATCAATCGCCATCCCACGGGAGTTTTATGTGCTGGATGATTTGCCTATGATGGGATCTGGAAAAGTCAATTTTCGTGAGGTTGAGAAAATTTGCAGAAAGCTACATTTCAGAAAAAAAAGTAATTAATACTAACCCGCTATCAAAGATATGTATATAAAAATGTCCTTTGAAACAAGTCTCGATTAATCGTAAAGTGATGTATTACGGTCTTATACCCCCATGATAAGGGGGCGTAATCGACTTGGGGTTTATGTCCCCAAAAACATTGATTCTTCAATCAGTAAAGCAATTCATATTCGTATGAATGATAACGGATTGGTATAAGCAGATTAAATTGCCAGATTATAAAGTTGTGCTTTGAAATTTAAGAAAAACGGGATACTTCGAAAAAGTATCCCGTTTTGGTTGCTATCGAAAAGTTACTTCATCAGTATCATCTTACGGGTAAGTGTTTTGTCAGCAGTCTTTAACGCGTAGAAATAAATTCCGCTGGAGAGTGCTTTGCCTGAGTCTGAGAGACCATTGAAGGTCAACTTGTGCTCACCTGAAGAAAATTTGCTATTGGCAAGCTGGCGTACTTTCTCACCCTTTATATTGTAGATAGATAGTGAGACAGTTGCTTGCTCTGACAGCTTGAAGTTAATGCAGGTTTCAGGATTGAACGGATTCGGATAATTGTTCAACAAGGTGATTACCGAACCCGGCACAGTTTCATCTGTAACTGGGGTTCCGATATAAGTCAGGCTGAAATCCTGTCCGGTTAACTGCTCACCAGCAGTAACTGTAATTCCGTCTATAGAGTCCGAAATATAGTCATGCTTGGAAGCTGTTACATCGTAACTACCAGGTTTAACTGTGAGTGTGTAAGTGTTTCCGCTACAACGATGAGTTTCGTAAACACCGCTTCGGATAGTAGTGTCCATCATGTCACCATGCTGGCTGGTGTACGCGATTGAACCACTTATTTCAGCGTAGTTCTGGGTAATAAAGATACCTTCGATACAGAAATTGAAATCATTAAAGTCAGGATATTCGAGCCAACTGATGATTCTCAACCAGGCACCTTTACCAGCAATCCGGGGACCTTCGTCAATCCAAGCCATGTTACCATTAGTCGCGTTTATATGAAATCCAATATACCAGTCATCACCGGGGAAGATTCTA
>JAIOTM010000406.1 GCA_021106755.1 Candidatus Cloacimonadota bacterium
AATTATCTCAGAAGAAATGGAATATGCTGGTCCTGTTAGATTGCGTGATGTTGAAAACGCGCGTCAGTCTATCCTCGATATCATCCGCAAACTTGAGGAGTTAGGCGAAATCCAACTCACCAAGGGTAGCGAAGATTTCGTTGAGTAACTATGGAAATTCCGGTATCCTCAAAATTTCCTGTGCATAGCGCGTGCTTAGCAAATTCGGAAACTATAAGAGAAACAAAATACTCCGCAGAAATGCTGAATCTTATTTTACTGGAGCAGAAAAAAGCACTGACTACCGAATTTGAGAAAAAAATGGAGTTGTCTGCTCAGGAAGCATATAAAAAGGGATTCGATAATGGAACCGGGCAAACCGAGCAGAAATTTCTCAATGATTTCAGTAAATCCTTCCAGATTCTTCGTCGCACTTCCGAGCAATTCCGCCAGAAAGTACAGGCAATGTACGAAGGGGAAAAAGAGGATATTCTGTCGTTGATTGTAGAAATCGCTAAAAAAGTAACCGAAACAGAGATAAGCATGAAGCCTGAAATAGTGCTCAATGTACTACAAAAAAGCCTGAAACTGCTGAACGACCATAAGCAATTGCGCATCATTGTAAATCCTGAAGAATGGAATTATGTTAAAGAGAGCATGAAGCAACTACACCTTAATTGCGACTTGCCCAAAGACCTTGAAATCCGCACATCGGAAAGTATCAACCCTGGCGGATGTAAAATCGAAAGCGAATCCGGCTCTATTGATGCCGATATCGAAACTATGTTTGAAGAGATTCGCCGTCAATTATTGAAAAATGAACAATCCGGCAATTAATATCAACAAGTACCGGGACATCTTGGATAATATAAATCCAATTCGCCAGAATGGAACTGTTTCACAAATTATCGGTATAATTGTTGAGTCTGTAGGTCCTGCCGCGTCAATCGGAGACATCTGCTATATCCACAGCAACGATGGGAAGAAACATATAGCTGAAGTTGTTGGTTTCAAAAAGAATAAAACCCTTTTAATGCCTTTGAAAGAACTGTATGGTATCGCGCCGGGCAATCAGGTTTCAACTTTTCGGGAACCGTTCTCGGTTGGAGTGGGAGATGAACTTCTCGGCAGGATTTTAGATGGACTGGGCAACCCCATAGATGGTGGAGACCACCTGAAACTGAAAGAGAAAAGGTCGGTTTACAGTGCCCCCCCCAATCCTCTGACACGTCAACGGATTACGGAGCCATTACAGCTTGGTATAAAGTCAATAGATGGTTTGCTTACCTGCGGGAAAGGACAACGTACTGGCATTTTCTCCGGTAGCGGAGTGGGAAAAAGCGTGTTGATGGGTATGATAGCCCGTAACACCAAGGCAGATGTCAATGTAATCGCGCTGATTGGAGAACGCGGACGCGAAGTAAGAGAATTTATCGAGAGCGACCTTGGTCACGAAGGTCTCAAACGTTCCGTAGTTGTTGTCGCTACTTCCGATCAGGCTGCTCTAACCCGCATTAAAGGGGCGTTGGTTGCCACGACAATAGCAGAATATTTTCGCGATAAAGGGTTAAACGTGCTTCTTATTATGGATTCCGTTACCCGCTACGCCATGGCAATGCGGGAAATCGGTCTGGCAGTGGGCGAACCACCCACAACAAAAGGCTATACACCGTCTGTTTTTGCCGCGATGCCCAAACTTATGGAAAGGGCGGGTACAGCGGAAAAAGGTTCCATTACCGGCTTGTACGCCGTGTTGGTAGAAGGTGGTGATATGGACGAGCCAATTGCCGATGCTGCCAGATCTATCCTCGACGGGCATATCGTTCTTTCCCGCCGTCTGGCATCAAGAAACCATTATCCGGCGGTGGATATTCTAAACAGCATCAGTCGCGTAATGAAATCTGTTATTGAGGAAGAGCATGACGCGACAGCCCGTAAATTAATTGAAATAATGGCAACCTATAAAGAAGCTGAGGATTTAATCAATATCGGTGCCTATTCATCTGGAAGCAATCCCAGAGTGGACTACGCTATCTCAAAAATTGATCAGACAAATGATTTTCTAAAACAGGATATTACAGAAAAAGCCGATTTCGATGAGACCTGCCAACAGTTATCCGCAATTGTTAAACCCACATAACACAGTACAAAAACAGCAACAAAGAGAACAATCCCAAGGGATTGCCCCTGCAAGTACCAACAGTTCCAGCATATTCTGGTAAAACTTGAACTATCACCTTAACCCCACATTAAAAATTGCGACAAATCTGGTCGCCGGATAGATGCCTTCTTAAGATTTTTATGTCTGAAAGATTTGATAAATTTGCTCCTGACATTTTATTATAGGAAGAAACTTAAATCTTCACTTTACATATCTTTACTACTCTTTTAGACTCCTTGCAAAACTCGGTGGATGGTTTACCATCAATCTTCACAGCCAAAATGGGTTAAAGAAAGCAATACCAATTAGCTAATTTTGGCACAATGGTTGCATTATTCCTCTGAGAAATGTCCAGGATAAGAAAATATTTCCAGGCAGAATTTGTCGTGGAAAACATAAATACCAGGGATGGATAATGAAAAAATTTCTGTTTAATCTGGA
>JAIOTM010000410.1 GCA_021106755.1 Candidatus Cloacimonadota bacterium
GTAGCGGATGATTCTCTTGATATGCGGATGGATATTCTGACAGAGACAACTGCCGCTGACATTGTCAACAACTCCTCCAGAGAAGAGCTTCACAAGATATTCTTTGAATATGGTGAAGAGAGAGAGAGCGGGAAAATCGCCGCCGCGATTGTCCGATTGCGTCAGGATTCTCCGGTTTCTACTTCCGGTATGCTGGCAAAGATAATTGATGACACTGTTACATCTCACCGCAAGAACAAAGCCAAAGCACGTATTTTTCAGGCGTTGCGTATTGCGGTAAATAAAGAATTAGAAGTTCTTCAAAGTGCCCTTGAGGACGCGGTTCATCTGCTTAATCCCACCGGGCGAATAGTTGTTTTATCATATCATAGCTTAGAAGACCGTATAGTTAAGCATTTTTTTCGGGAGCAGGAGAAAGATTGTATCTGTCCCAGCTTCCTGCCTGTCTGCCAATGTTCGAAACAAAGTGTTCTTAAAGTAATCACTCGCAAACCAATTACGCCCACAGGAAAAGAAATCGAAGAGAATCCCAGAGCACGTAGTGCCAAGATGAGAATAGCCGAGAAAAAAGCGAGGACTGCATGAAAAAATTAAGACTGACTCTGATTTGCTGTATTATTGCAATCACTTTCTTTGTCCATTTCTTCAATCAACACCAGATACTGAAGATGGAAAAAGAGACAAAAAAACTCAGCCGCTTATGGGAACGCCAGAAAATCATCAATCAGGATTTGAAACTTCAGTATAATCAGCTGAGTTCCCGTGAACGGATTGAAAAACTTGCTTTAGAACAATTAGGAATGATTTATCCAAAGCAAAGCACAGAAAAACTGCGTTACGTAGCTGCGTCACGACAAGGATTCAGCATGATAGACTTCTTTGTTCCCTCGGCGGAAGCCTTGACCCGATAGATAATGACGCGATTCCGATTCTACTCGCTTATGGCTTTTATCGGTTGCGGGATAGTTTTGTGGATTGCCTACCTCTTCTCAGTTCAAGTTCTCAATCTTCACGACTTCACCTACAAATGCAGATTACGCTATCAGCCTGCAAAAGAAATAATTATCCCCTATCGTGGTGCCATCATGGACTCAGGTGGCAACTTGTTAGTCAACAGCGTTAAATACTTTCAGATTGATATCGACAGAGCATATATAAAGGATATATGTAAACGCTCCAGTAAAGACCCTGAAAAAACTTTTGATAAAATCGCGAAAATAATCTCAACTCATACCGACATTTCCGCCGAAACAGTATCTGCGCGTCTGCACCATAAATCGCTAAGCAATAGTATCCAGATTTCAAGGCATATTCGTGAAGCTGAGTTATCCGCTATCAGCGAAGACTTCAGGCTCGCTGGTATCCTTCAGCCGATTAGTTCTTTCAGCTATATGAAACGTCATTATCCCCGCGGCAATCTTGCCGCCCGGCTTTTAGGCATGGTAAGCGAGAAAAGTAAAGGTAAGAACTGGAATCTCAAGAAAAATTCTATTTACCGCTTAGTAGGAAAATGCGGTATTGAATATATCTACGACCATTACCTTAACGGCAATTATGGTTGGGAACAAGTTCTTTACGATGGCAATAACTGCCGTATTCCAGACCCGAAGTTAGAAAACCGTCCCGCGATAAATGGCAAGTCTGTATATCTTACGATTGATGCTGATATTCAGGAAATTCTGGAGAACAAGTTGCAATCAGGTATAGACAAATACGAGGCTAAGAATGCCATCGGGCTTGTAATGAATCCACAGACAGGTGAGATAATTGCAATGGCGGGGTTATCACATACAGACAAGCATCGCTCCGTTTCGGCTGTAAGAGCTTTACCTAATTTAACGGTTTCGTTCAACTTTGAACCAGGCTCTACTCTCAAACCTGTTACAAGTCTGTTGGGGCTGGAACTTAACATATTCAAGCCGGACGATGTTATCAACTGTCGCAAATATGTTGTGGGAAAACGTACAATTAAAGACGCGCATAGTTTCGATGATCTTACTTATAAGGAAGTAATTGTAAATTCCAGTAATCCGGGAATCAGCCGGATAGTCGAGAAAGTTGGTGCGAAACCTCTTTACGATCGTCTTGTCGCAATGGGATTCGGTCATAAGACTGGCTCCGATTTCACTGGGGAATCAAGTGGCATCCTTCGCAAACTACGACATTGGCAGGGATTCTCATTGCATAGTATTTCGTTTGGACAGGAGATTTCCGCGACCGGACTACAACTCGCTACTGCCTATTGTGCTCTTGCAAACGGTGGTAAAGTGATGCAACCAGCTATTCTGAAAAAAGTTGTCGGTGAAAACGATGAAGTAATCTACCAGTTCGAGCCAAAAGTTTTACGTAAAATATCAAATCGCAAAGACCTTGAGACATTACGCGACTTCCTTACAGGCGTTGTTGACTATGGTACTGGTCGGTCAGCCCGTATGGAATTTATTCCTATCGCGGGGAAAACAGGTACTGCAGAGAAGCAACTTGAAGGAGTTCGCGGATATGATAAGAAAGCCTACACCTCTGTTTTCGCAGGATATTTGCCGGCAGACAATCCTAAACTCGTCTGCGTTATCGCCTATGATGAACCGGATTACAAATATCATTACGCCAGTATGTCAGCAGTGCTCAGTTTGCACAATGTGATTAACCAAACCTTGATTCTCCCGTCATGTGATATAATTCCGCAACCCCGCACCCAGAATCTGATGTTAGTAAAGCTGTCGGATGTTACCGGGATGGATCCCCTTCAGGCTATTTCGCGTCTGAGAAAAAAGAAAATAGC
>JAIOTM010000096.1 GCA_021106755.1 Candidatus Cloacimonadota bacterium
GAAACGGAACATTCATGTCTCAGCGCACAGATAATGGTTTCGAGCTTTATGGTTACGCCCCCGGTACGAGTATCGACTATGATACAGTGAAATATGAAAATGTTTATTATCCCTGGGAAGTCATGCGTGGATACGATGGTCTTTGCGATTTGATATCTGCTGTTCAGATTAAATTCGATCTCAAACCCCAGGCTCAGATGTCGATGCTGTTCTCTGATAAACTTTACAAAAATGCAGACAATAAGATGCAGAGTATTCCTGCTTTATACAGGAGTCTGCCAAAACCATCAGATTTCCCCATCAACTTCAAAGATTCTATTCTATCCAAGCTGGATTTTGATGGTAGTGAGCTTTATTCTTATAAAGAGTATCGCCAACTCTTAGATACCGCTTTCGACGAATTCGTATTGAAGAATAATATACTCAGTGGTTATCCCTGGTTTGGTTTCTGGGGAAGAAGTGCCCTTTTTATGCTGGAGTGCCTTCTTAATCGTAAAGACGTTACCACTGCCCTGAAAATCATCAGGCACTATGGAGCTAACATTAAATACGGGCTTGTTACCAATGTTTTCCGGGAGCACGTAGCCCACGGAAATCATCACTCTATTGATGCTTCGTTGTGGTTTATTATCCGGTACAGGCAAATCCTTGATTTGTTACCTGCAAAACAGAAAAAGAAAGAAATCCTTATTGCCGTACGCTATATCACAACTATTCTTGACCGTTTTCGCGAAGAGAAAAAGAAATTTGCTATCCGTGATGATTGCCTCTTAGAGCTTAAATCAGGTTATGGTGATACAACCTGGATGAATGCTGTTGTGGAAGGGCAACCTGTAACAAACAGAGAGGGAGCACCTGTCGAAATCAATGCCCTGTGGTACAATGCGCTTATCGCGGCAAAAGATATTTGCCATAACATAGCCGATAAAGAGCTTTCCGTTTTCTTGGAACATACAATTCCAATGGTTAAAACAGCAGCACAGAAATTCATTACGCCCGGCTACCTCGCTGACAGGCTTGAAGGCGAAATTCCTGTAGAAGAAATCCGCCCAAACGCTATAATCGCCTGCGCTCTCCCCCACGACTTATTTGATTTGGAAACAATGAAACACGTTTTTTCTACTGCCACAGAACACTTGCTTACCCCTTATGGTATCCGAACTCTCTCTCCACATGACTTCAGATTCAAAAAGAAATATATCGGCTCTCAGTTTGAGCGGGATCAAGCCTATCATCAGGGAAGTGTCTGGTCGTGGCTTTTAAGTCCATACATTCAACTATACGAGAAATTATACGCGGACTCAGTTCCCGCCAAAGAGCGAATCGAAGCGATTAGCGGCTATATTCACAAGTTCCGCAATGGATTCATGCGCGGACATATCGCCTCAGTCGCTGAAATCTGGGACGGTGACCGTCCTCATTTCCCCAAAGGCTCTCCCTGCTATGCTCCGGGTGTGGCGGCTGTACTTACGGCAGAGCAACTCATAGATAGTATCAGGAAAGGATAACAATGCGGATTTTAATGTTCACCTGGGAGTTTCCGCCGTTAATTGCCGGCGGATTAGGCATGGCTTGCTATGGTATGGTTAAATCACTTCTGAAATTAGGGGTGGAAGTTGACCTTGCTATACCCACCCGTGAGGAAGTCTATTTTCCTCTGCGTAAACCCGAAGATGTTGATTTACTGCCCGTTGAGTTCATTGATAAAGAAGTTGAGGCAGATTTCTTCAGTCAAAAACTAAAATCCCTTGATGAACGTATGGAGTTTATTGGGGTGACAGAGCATCCAGAGACTTATATGGACCCGGAAGAGATGCAGGAATACATGCACTATTTCGAGAAATCCGAATACAAAAACAGTAGCGGCGAAGAGCAGGTATGGGATGTTCTCGGAGCAAGTCTCATCGGTGAAGAAGATATATTTGTTAAAGTGCAGGAATTTACGCTGAGAGCGGAAAAATACACCAAATTACTCAATTTCGATTTAATCCATGCCCACGACTGGCTATGCTATTCGGCTGGGATGATAGCCAGAAAACTTTCTGGAAAGTCACTCGCGGTGCATATACACGCCACAGAATTTGATCGTTCCGGCGGTGGTGGAGACGAAAGAATCCATCGTATTGAGTTAACTGGTATGACTTACGCGGACTATGTTATGGCTGTCTCCCGCTACACTGCGGAGATGATTATCTCTCGCTACCGCATCGACACGGGAAAAATCCGTATCGTGCATAACGCCTACAGCGTTAAAGAGAGCGCGGATGAAAAAAGGGAACGTTTCTTTGATGGTATGACAATCCTGTTTCTGGGACGCATAACCATCCAGAAAGGACCAGAATACTTCCTTGAAGTTGCCAAACGAGTGTTGCGGAAACATCCCGAAGCCCGCTTCATCATGGCAGGTTCCGGTGATATGGCTCGAAAAATGATTCATCGCGCCGCCGCTATGAAGTTAGGACATCGCTTCCTCTTTACCGGCTTTCTAAATCGGGCTGGAGTGGACAGAATTTTGCAGGCATCCGACATATACATTATGCCGTCAATATCCGAACCGTTCGGTATCGCCCCATTAGAAGCTATGGCTTACGCCGTTACCGCGATTATTTCCAAGCAATCCGGTGTTTCGGAAGTAATACAAAACGCCTACAAAGTGGACTTCTGGCAGATAGATGAGATGACCCGCCGTATATGCTGGCTGATTGAGCACCCTGAGAAATGCCGGGCAATGGGAATTGCCGGCATGAAAGAAGTTCAGCAAATTCTCTGGGACGAAGCCGCTGAGAAAATCGAAAAAGTTTATAAAGAGTGTCTGGAAACCTGTCATTAGAGGAAACTATGCTGAATATTATATTTTATTTTCAAGTTCATCAGCCCTACCGCCTGAACCATCTGAATGTCATGAACATCGACAAGCCGGAAAACTTCTTTGATGAAGAACTGAATCGGGAGGTTATGCAGAGGATCGCGGAAAAATGCTATTTACCAGCTAACCGTATATTATTGAAACTAATCCGTAAATATAACGGTGCTTTCAGAGTAGCGTTTTCAATCACCGGAACCGCTATTGAGCAGTTTATCAAATACGCACCCGAAGTGCTGGATTCCTTCCGCCAGTTAGTGGATACCGGCAGTGTTGAATTGATAACTGAGACCTATTACCACTCACTCGCCTATTTATACGACACCGATGAGTTTCTCGACCAGATTCACATGCACGAGGAATTAATGTTGAAGCATTTCGGAATGAAACCTACGGTTTTTCGCAATACCGAGTTAATCTATCAGGATATGCTCTCTACAATAGTCTTTGAAGAAGGTTACGAAACTATCCTCGCCGAAGGTGCCGAACGCGTTCTTCAATGGCGTTCGCCTTTATATGCCTATAAAAACTATTCACGCGATATGACACTACTGCTGAGGTACTACAAATTGTCTGATGACATCGCTTTCCGCTTTTCCGACACCAACTGGAAAGAATACCCGCTTACACCTGCAAAATTTGTTAACTGGATAAATAAGCTCACGCTGTCGGAAAAAGAAGATAAAAACCTGTTTCTCAATCTTTTTATGGATTACGAAACCTTTGGCGAGCATCAATGGCCCGAAAGCGGGATACTGGAATTTTTAGAAAAGATGCCGCAAATCGCCATAGAGCAACCAAATATCCATTTCTGCTGGCCATCGGAAGCTTATAAAAATGCTAACTACCAACAGGAAAACATCTTATTTCCTGAATCTGTCTC
>JAIOTM010000391.1 GCA_021106755.1 Candidatus Cloacimonadota bacterium
GGCAAACCTGTTTGCCAGAAGAACATAAAAATTTAACCCTGAATATTTTCAAATATGCGATGAAATTTTTAAATCCTCCTCGCTACACATCTTCACCATCTTTTTCAAATCCTACTACATTAAATGGGTTTAAGCTGGTGTTAGGAAAATATTAATGCAGTTATTCTTTTTATTTCTAATGGCAATTCTGGGACTATCGGTGTACAAACGAATTCCCCAGAAGATTGTTAAGCAACGTTTCAAGCTTAAATCCTCCCGATTGCCAACAAACTGTGCACTCAGGATTATGCACCTGTCGGATTTTCATGTTCATAATCGCCGAACATTGGAAAATACTCGCAGGGCGATTAACGCCGCACTGTCAGAAAAACCGGACATCATCTTTCTAACTGGCGATTATGTTACCGGACAGATTGTTTTCCGGCAGGAATATGTTAAAATTCTCAGTCGTCTCGCGGCTACCGCACCAACCTATGCGGTCGGCGGAAACCACGATGGCGGTCCCTGGTCAAATCTGGATAACTCCCTTCTCGTTTTACTGCATAAAATTTTGTTTTTCTCCATGCCTCTGGTTTATCGCAAGTTCTACGATATGGAGAACCTGAATCCCGAACCTGTATTTAACCTTTTACGGGAAGCAAACATTGTTGTTCTGGAAAATGAATCGGTGTTAGTGGATATTAAAGAATGCAAACTAAGAGTTACCGGACTGGGTGATTACTTCATCCGTAGATTCCGACCCCGCCACGCGATGGCTGGTATTCAGGACAGTTACCCGCATATTGTTCTGGCTCACGAACCCAATGTCCGCAAATTCATCCCCGATTTTCAATGGGACTTACTGCTTGCCGGACACCTGCACGGGGGACAGATATTGTTGCCTTTCGTGGGCTATTCTCATATACACAAAATGTTCGGAAAGAAATACATACACGGATTATATAAATGGCGGGACAGACATATTCATGTCAGTGCCGGAGTAGGAGCAACAGGAGATATCAGAATAGGCGTACCACCGGAAGTAACTCTGATTGTCTGGGGCAATCCAGACAATTAGAATTGAATATTTAAGAGAGCTTTGCTATTTAACGATGATTTTGCTCTTTTTCTTACCTGCTCTTTTCAGAATAATGTCTTCAGTTCCGTAGTGGATGAAAAATTTATTACCAACAATTTTCCCGTTTCCGTGAGAAAACGTGAAGGTGTTTCGCGAATCTCGTCTCCATGTACCGTTAACCCGCATTGAACCGTCACCAATTTTGAGCGAATACCTACCGTAATCAGTGAAATTGAACTCCAGATGACCATTGTTATCACTTTCCCCTTCCCAGTAACCTATAGGGCTGTAAAGTTCGTGCATGATAGCAGATTTCCGCTTAAAAATCTTTCGTTCTCTTTCAATCCGCTCTATCTCGGCATCTTTAAAAATCCGATATTTCACTCGCACTTCTTCCCGGTAAGCCAGAATACTTTTCAAGTTCGGGTTAGTAATTGGTAAATACCGAAGAAGCTTTCTCATTTGCGCTAAGGCATCCTGATATTGGTGCAGACTATCCAGAATTTCCACATTATTAAGGTACCCTCTCCAGAACGTTGTATCACCTTTAACGGATTTAAGTCCCCATTCTAACGCAATTTCGGGTTTACCCTTTCGAAGCCAGTTCAGAGCGATACCACCCATAGCGTAGCGGTTGCGGGGGTCGGCTTTGAGTGCTTTCTCAAACCATTTCTCCGCGTCCGCGTCCTTTAGAAGTCTGCCATACAGATACATCGCATCAGCGTTTTGAGGATTCCTATTGAGAAGCGTCTTGAAACGCTTCTCAACTTTTTCGGGTTTTTCATGCCGATTAGCTTCCTGATAGTCGATATGCTCTTCAATAAATTTCGGTGGTTTAACACATGAAAGAATGAGCAACATTACGGCTGTAATTACTATTAGTCTGACAATTTTCAATTATCCTCCTTGTGCATAAATCGCTTAATCAGGGCTATTCTTTCATCTTCATTGTTATAGAAGAAGGTAATAGCCCCTTTATTATTCCTGTCTTTAATTGTAACTTTTACATGGTAGTTATGTTTCAATTGATTTTCCATTTCACCGATTACTGCTTCAGCACCAGGAGGTACTTTTTCAGGTTTTTCTGGCGGTACAGAAAGGTCTTCGCTTTTTTTGCGGGAGTCAACTTCCGCCTGACGAACACTCCAGTTCCTGCTGACAATCTCACGTGCAAATTCCTGCTGCCGTTCCGGTTCTACCTGCAATACAGCCCTGGCGTGTCCCGCACTCAGTTTCTCTTCAGAAACAAGTAATCTGACTTCGTGAGACAGGTTCAGCAGTCGCAACGTATTGCTGATTGCTGTTCGACTTTTACCAACCAACGCCGCGATTTGCTCCTGCTTCAGCCCGAAATCATCCACCATATGCAGATATGCCATTGCTTCATCAATAGCGTTAAGGTCTTCACGCTGTACGTTTTCGATTACCGCGAAAAGCAATTGCTCCTGAGCGGATACGCTACGGATTATAACCGGCACTGTGGTGAATCCAGCAATCCTGGCGGCTTCAAGCCTGCGTTCGCCAGCTATCAACTCATAGTGGGTTTCATCTCTTTTCGTAACAATGATTGGCTGAATCATACCGTTTTCATCAAGCGATTGTGCCAACTCCCGAAGTTTGTCGTTATCGAACGATTTACGCGGTTGATACCGATTCGGTTGAATATACTCAATGCTTACGGTTGTTATTCCTGTAGTGCGGTCTGTCGATTCCGGACCGCTTTCAATAAGAGCATCTAATCCTCTGCCTAATTTTTTCATCGCTTAATCACTTCCGCTGCAAATTGAAAATAGTCTCGTGCTCCCACAGACTTTATGTCATAGTGGAAAATGGATTTACCAAAACTGGGAGCTTCAGATAATTTGACGTTTCGATGGATGATTGTTTTGAAAACTTTATCGTTGAAGTATCGTCGTACTTCCTTAGCCACCTGGTGAGAAAGATTGAGTCGGCGATCAAACATGGTCAGTAATATACCCAGAATAGATAATTCGGGGTTCAACTGACGCTGAATCAGTCGGATAGTATTGAGCAACTGGCTGACACCTTCTAACGCATAGTATTCACACTGAATAGGAATAAGTACATCGCTGCTGCCTGATAGAGCGTTGACGGTTAGCAATCCTAACGACGGGGGGCAATCTATTATGATATATTCGTATTTATCAGCCACAGGAGCTATCGCTTTCGCGAGTTTCTTTTCTCTGGCAAATTCTTTTACTAATTCAATTTCGGCACCCGTAAGGTCTATGTTGCTCGGAGCTATATCCAGATGGGGGATGCTGGTGGACATAATTACGTCTGTAATTGATTTTTTTTCAACAAGCGCGTCGTAGATTTGCATTTTAAGTTCCGAAGTATCTACACCCAGCCCGCTGGATGCATTCCCCTGAGGATCAAAATCAATAAGCAGAGTTTTTTTCTCGTGAATCCCTAAAGCAGCTACCAGATTAACCGCGGTGGTGGTTTTCCCAACTCCGCCTTTCTGGTTTACTACTGTTATAATCCTGCTCATTCTGCTCCTATCCTGCGTATATCTTTTTTTTCAATAATAATAATTCGACGCTCACCCACTCGCGGATGACTAATATCCTGTTCGCAAACCTTGTCAAACAAGTCAATATCGTCTGCTTTGCCACTCTTGTATAAGAATAACCGACCGGAATCTGTCAATAGCCTTTTTAAGTTTGCGAGATAAACCGTTTCGATTCTTACCGATCGACATACTATTGCGTCAAAGTATCCCTGCCATTGATTCTTTCCGATTTCCTCGAAACGAGAATGAACAGGATTGCATCGCTTTAAGTCAAGCATTTTGACAATTTTTTTCAAAGCGGCAATCTTCTTTCCGCGACTGTCTAATAAGAATATTTCCATATCGGGCATAACAATTTTCAAAGGTATCCCTGGAAATCCGCCCCCGCTTCCGAAATCCAGCACTCTCATACCACTGAAATCCATCAGCCGCAACGGTAGAAGCGAATCAAGATAAAGCCTAAACCAGTACTCCGCTTCGGGCATTTTCCGGGAAATCAGATTAACATACGTGTTTATCTCCCTAATAGCCTGATGATACGCGTCAAAATCAACTTTCACGCGTTCCGGCAACTGTAACTCCTTCAGAAAAACGTGAAACAGCTGACGATTTGTTTGATTATCCATGTTACTGAAATTCCTCTGATTATGGAATTCGTCAAATAAAAAGTTGACGAATAGCGGTACTATCAGCTTGTTATCGGAAAATAACAGCAAGAGAAGATGATGAAGAGTTTGAAATTGACAGTTGAAGGACTGGTGCAAGGCGTGGGCTACAGATGGTTCGTCGAAAACGCGGCACGTGAGATGGACATAACCGGTACTGTAAAAAATCTTATGAATGGCAACGTTCAGGTTGTCGCGCAGGGGAAACCGGACAATCTGGCAGAATTCGTGAGCATACTCAGGGAAGGTCCCTCCTTTGCTCATGTAACAGCTATCGAAACAACGGAGTTAGAAAATGCGGCAATACATCGCGATTTTCGTATTATTTTTTAGTCTGCTTTCGGCAATCGAAAAAAGTCCGCAATACAATACTGACTCGAATAAATATCATATTGTCATAAAAGGTGATAACCTGTATCGCATCAGCCTGAAATACCAGATTCCACAACAGAAGCTGATACTGTTTAACAACATTATCGATAACAAAATTTTTCTGGGTCAGAAAATCTATCTGACTCCAAATCCTAACTTAGACACCCGGCAACACTATGTTACTAAACGCCCAATCCCCAAATGCGGCTACCATATAGTTTCCAAGGGCGAAACCGTTTATAGGATTTCGCGGATGTACGATCTGGAGATATTAGACATCCTCGAAATAAACAGCATGGAAACTTATGACATCGGACTTGAACAAAAAATCTGGCTGATTGACAGGGAAAAAGATGATACTGAGATAGCTCCTCCTTCTGATACAGACGTTCATATCGTTCGCTCAGGCGATACCCTCTTCAGTATCTCACAACGCTATAAAATGAAAGTAGCAGAGTTAAAGAGTTTCAATAACTTATCAACCAACGAAATAAGCGTTGGTCAAAGACTTCGGATAAAACCCGGAGCAATTGCCCGTACTTACCCGGAAGTGAAACGACCTGAACCAGCAATCAGCACTCCTTCGCCTGCCCCCATAAGCAAACCCAGAAGTAAACTGCATATACCTGTAAAAGGCATTGTTACCGACGAATACGGAATGGGGCGCGGTCGCTTACATAAAGGCATCGACATCGGAGCACCCTCCGGTACACCAATCAGTGCGGCTCTGAGCGGAAAAGTAGTTTTCGCGGGAAGACAGAAAGGCTACGGCAACGTCATTATTCTGGAACACGCTAACAGTGTTATGACTGTTTACGCTCACAACGAAAGCAATCTTGTCCGCGCAGGTGATAAAGTAAGTAAAGGGCAACCCATAGCCGCTGTTGGCAGCACTGGTAGCAGTTCCGGTCCACACCTGCATTTTGAGTACCGGATAAAAGGAAAGGCTGTTAATCCTCGCACTGTACTGCCAAATCTTTAGAAAAAATATCTGACATCAAGCTATATTCATAATAACACGAAAAAAATCAAGAGCTATTTGATTTACTCATATTTTTCATAACATGTTAATATTTTCTCTATGAATTGAGCAAAATCATTGTATGCGGGAGAATCGAAATTCCAATATTTGCGAAGTGCCGCAAGACCAACTGAGTTAATCGGATAACTGTTGTATCCCACACGTTCTGGATTATAAGAATATGAGGCAAAAGCAATCGCTTCTCTTTTTCTACATTGTGGAATTACAGGCGATTCAGAGAAACATTGGTTTAAGCATT
>JAIOTM010000281.1 GCA_021106755.1 Candidatus Cloacimonadota bacterium
TTTGTGGTTAGGTCCAATACGGATGGCTGTTTCAAAGCGATTATCTTTCGATAGCTCTTCGAACAGTGGTTTCATGGCGTGCCAGTAGTACTCATGAACGACTTCAAACAATATCCGTATCATCTTTGCTCCTGATTGACAAGCAAATTTATGCTGATTTATTCTCAATTTTGCAAATATTGGGAGAGTTAATGTATTGTCCAGAAAAAAGGGTGCGTATTAGCACTACCGCAAACAACGTTTACGTTTCAAAATAAATCGGAGTAATAAAATTGCTCCTTTTCTGCTGATTACTGAGATTTCTGACAGTTAGTGATATGCAGAACAGCAGCAGATTCCAGAAGATAGCATACAGCATACAGAACACTATTCAATAGTTTAGGGTTTAATGTCATTTCCGGTACAAAAATCGCACCTTTTTCCTTGACGGTTTAATAGATGTATGGGTTTTATAATATGAAGTATAATAATCAGGAAAGAAAAAGGAGTCGAAATGAAGGGGCTGATTTTACTCTTAGTATTACTGTTTACGTTTCCTCTTGTAGCACAAACAATTGATGAAGGCTTTGAAACAGGGGATTTCTCTACCTGGGCATGGTTGCACAGTGGGTCTGCTAACTGGAGCGTTACTCCCAACGAAGCCTATGAAGGTAGTTTTTCTGCACAATCAGGTACGATTTCTCACAACCAGACTTCCACTCTTTCCATCGATGTAAATGTGGCGTCGTCGGGGGATATTTCATTCTACTGGCGGGTGAGTAGCGAAGCGACCTACGATTTTCTCCGTTTTTATATTGATGGAATGTTGGTTGATCAATGTAGCGGAACGCAAGAGTGGCTTCTCAAAAGCTATCCGGTAGGTCCCGGCTTGCACACTTTCGGCTGGAGATACTACAAAGATGGTAGTGTTTCCCACGGCAGTGACAAAGGCTGGATTGACAATATCACCTTCCCGCCGAATAGTTCAGCTACCGATGTGGATTTCGGCGCGATTCTGGTTGCGGGTCCCTCAGTTGTTCAGGCTGGCGAGTCCATTAATTTCGATATTACCCTCAAAAATTTTGGTAGCCAGCTTATTTCATCATACGAATTCAAGCTTATGCGGGATAATGATATTGAACTCGCCACACTTACATTAGACAACAATGTAGCACCGGGAGCCGAAATAACCCATTTTCTTCCCTGGGTAATTCCAGCTAATGAAACAACTGCACTGGCGGATATTTATGCTGTTGGTATTATCGCGGGAGATGAAGACACTTCTAACGATGCCTGTCTTCCTATCACGGTGCTGATTCTGGATCAGAACACGCAGTCAGACGATATTGCTTCCGCTGATATATCGTCTTCGCTGTTTCCGCTCAATTTCAACGCGGGCACCAGCCTTACTCAGATGTTGCTCTATCCTGACGAAATCGGTTCTGAAGGCGAACTGGCGAGGATTGCCCTCTATAACAATTTTAACAGCGAAATAACTGATACTCCTCTGCGTATCTGGGCGGGAATTACCGAAGAAGTTGATCTCTACGCCGGCTGGATTCCGGCAACAGATATGCAATTGGTGTATGATGATTTGTTGACTTTCCCTGCTGGTGAAAACATGATAATCATAGATCTGGAGCATCATACTTACTATCATAACGGCGAATCTATTGCTCTGATGTTTGAAAGACCATTAGATAGCCAGCAATACGGCAACAACAAGCTTTTTTACATTGGAACAGACATTACTCACCAGGCTCGAACCCGTTACTGGTTCGGGGAAGATACCGCGGCTAATCCCGGGAATCCGCCCGATGATAGTGTATTGATGAACATTGTTCCCGCAATGACGTTATTTTTCCAACCCTTTGATGACGGGGCTTTTCGTTGCATTGTAAAGGATGTAAATGATTATCCAATATCTGATGCGCAGGTGCTTCTTGTGGAAACTGCTCAAACCGCAACAACAGACTCACTCGGTATTTGTTATTTCACTGAAATCGCGGCAGGTGACTACAGTTTTGTAGCCTCGTTGAATGGTTTTCAGGATGATAACGTTGACGGAATTGCAATTAATATTGGTAATACAGTAGATGTTAATTTCGTACTGGAAGCGGAAGCTGGCGTTAACGATGCGGATATACCTCATGTTACAACTCAGTTATTAGGTAACTATCCAAACCCATTCAACCCGGAGACAGAAATCAGTTTCTCGCTCGCAGAGCAAACGAGGGTTCAGGTCGAGATTTTCAACGCTCGCGGACAGAAAGTAGCAACACTAACGGACAGTCAATATCAGCCGGGGCAACATTCGCTGATATGGAATGCTCAAAACGCAAGTTCCGGCATATATTTCTGTAAGCTTAAAACTCCCGCATATACCGCGGTACAACCAATGACTTTGATTAAATAACGGGGGACACATGAATAGATTACCAATTCTCATTATCCTCATCATCATGGCTGTCGTCACACTTTCGGCAGTAACGTACGAAAACGCCAGTTTCAAGGATTTCCTCTATGGTGATACTAATGGCGCGACTGTTTATGACAACTGGGTTACTCATATTGTGGAAGGATTAGCCGACCCCGATTACAATCTTTATGCACCATGGGACCCACAAACTACAGGATTTGGCACGTATAACTATCCTTCTAATCAGGAACTGACTGACTGGGACAGCGTTATAGACGCGTTTGTTGTTGGAGATACGACACTTGTTGATTTTCTGATTACTCAGTTTGGATTTCCTTACGAAATGGTTGAGTTTTCCGATACTGATACGGGAAGAATGTTCTTTGTTCTGCGGGAGAACCTGAACGGCGATGTAGATGATTCGGGTACAACAGAAACATGGGATGACGAAATCGGTAGTTTCGACTATGGTTGGGGCATGTATGTGTACAATCCTGCTTCGAACTGGCCAATAGTCGTAACTGTACCTCACCCCAACGATGACTATATCACATCCGCTATTGGCTGGGATACATTTGTCGAGTGCGATGCCCGTTACGTGCTTTTCTCAGGAGTTGGACGGGAAGTGTTGTGGAATCATGATGGCAACTACACAAACTCAAAATCTCTTTGCGACCCTACACGGAACACCCATCACACTTTTTCTTATGCCTATGTCAAATTTGCCGATGAAATGCGTGCTACTTTCAACCGACGGGAATTCTCTCTCCAGATTCACAGCTACGACTGGAACAGACACCTTGGCTATCCACCTAATCAGATTTCGGCTGGCTGGGGTAGAAGTCATCCTAGTTTACCTATCAGGGACCTTTCTTCCAATAAAATAGATGTCTGCAACCTAACCCCGGAGATAGTGCATCCCGCCAACTCAATTGGAATCCATGACGCGGTGCATGTTACCGATTACTATGGTGTCTATAACTCAGAGGCGTTCTTTGAGTATATAACTGACTCTGGTGAAACTTTACAAATCAGCAATCACATCGACCTGACAGGATACCGCTATAACTCTCAGGGTGTTTATTCCTGTAGCGGCTGGAGTGACTGGGATGTATATGATCCTTTCTACCACATTGAGTATGACGAATTGCCAGATTCGTATTACCATAACCAACAGAATCTGATGTGGTTCTACGCCTATAACCCGGACACAGGTGAGTACGATATGGCACACCTGTTCGACAATGCCCGTGCTTTTTACTATCCCTGGGTAGTAGCTATAGCTGGCTGTATGCCCGCCCTCTTCCAGTTCGACGACGGTACTCCTCCGGGAGATATTGCTCAAGCCACCCATTTCGAAAGCTCTATGTCACGTATTTCTCTGGAATGGACTCTTTCTGATGATTACGAGTTTGAGTCTTACGAGATACTGTTCGATACAGCACCTCTCGCTGACGAAACCTACTCTATAAGAAACAGGAGCAATAACGCCAATCTTGCCCAGCAGAATACAGGTAGCTACACAGTTTCCGGTTTGGCGAGTGGTACAACTTATTATCTTGGCGTTCGGGCACTGGATTATAACGGTAACTACTCGGCAATATCCAACGAGATAAATGAGA
>JAIOTM010000064.1 GCA_021106755.1 Candidatus Cloacimonadota bacterium
GTAGTAAAAGTCTCCGGCACAGAGCAAACTACGACTATTGTTACGGTTTACCATTCCTCCACTTCTACCGAATCTATTTCGGCGGCGGCGGATAACGCGCGGGTGGTAGTACTGAAGTCAGCATCTGTTCAGGAGTTGGCTCGAACCTTAAACACGATAAAAGTAACGCCGAGAGATATGATTTCAATCTTTCAGGCACTCAAAGAAGCCGGTGCTTTGCAGGCGGAACTTGTGATAATATAGGTGAGATGAATGATTCCCGTTAATACTGATACCGCACTTCTCGCTGTAAAGAACAGTCAGAATCCGCAATCACTCGCGGAAAAAATCAATAAAGCGGAGACTTCGGAAACGCTTGAAGCGGCACAACAGTTTGAATCGCTTTTTGTAAAGCAGATGTTGGAATCTATGACCAAAACTTTAGATGGTGGTTCAATGCTGGGAAAAATGACTGGCGGCGGCTTCTATCAGGATATTTTTCTTAACGAACTGGCAATGATGATTGCCGAAAAAGGTGAACTGGGGCTTTCTAAACAGATTCTACGTAATTTGGAAAAGCTGGAAGAAGTTAATCAGGAGCCGAAGGAAATTCGCCCTTTATCTGTTCGGGATAAAATTACTGCCCGGAAATCATCGCAAATTTTCAAACCAGAATCAAATGGAAACCCAATCTACAGTTTGGGAAAAACCCTTACGCAAAGGCTGAAGATGTTAGAGCCAATGATAAACAAAGCCGCAGTAGCTTTTGGAGTAGATGCCGATCTTATAAAATCTGTAATTGCCCAAGAGAGCTATGCTAACCCGCGGGCAATTTCACCTGTGGGGGCAAAAGGACTGATGCAGCTTATGGACAGCACTGCCGATAGTGTCGGAGTAACAAACTCGTTCGACCCGGAAGATAATATCATGGGCGGAACCCGATACTTAAAGCAGATGCTCGACCGCTATGGTAGCGTGGATAAAGCTCTTGCGGCATACAATGCCGGACCTGCTAACGTGGACAAATACGACGGTATTCCTCCCTTTAAGGAAACGCGTAATTATGTCCGTAAAGTGTTGAATTATTACAAAGGAATGTTTTAATGAATCTTATCGTTAATGTTTTAGGAATGTTTAACCCAATTGTAAACAATCTGATTTTAATGAATAAAATGAGGGGAGAGTAGCATGGACGCGTTAACAAAGGATTTCTTCGGAGCCTGGGAAAACGAAGTCGCAGCCTATCAGGATGTCGCTTTGGTGCTTTCGAGGCAGAAGTACGCGCTGATGAAATGGGACATCAAGGCTTTTCAGGAAGTGAGCCAGAAAGCGGTGATAAGCATCAGCAAGGCACACAACGCCACTAACGAACGCAACGATTTAATGGAATCGTTGTTGCTGATAAAAGAAGAGCCGCTATCTAAGAATTCGCTCAAGAGCATCCACACCATATTCGATGATGAGATGCTACAAGAGAAAGCCAGAATTTTTTTCAAGGTTTTTGCCAATACATTGAAGACGATAGACAAACTTTCGGCAGAGAACAAGGAACTTATCCGCACCGGGCTGGAACTGGTTGGCGATAATCTGGAAATGATTGCTGACATAATTGATAAAGACCGGGTTTACAGCCGGGTTGGAATGATTAATCAGAAGCGGAGTTCGATTATCCTTAACAAACAGGTGTAATATAATGTTCAATTTGCTAAACATCGGGAGAAGTGCCCTACTTGTGAGTGAACAGCAGATAAACACTACAGCTCACAACATTGCTAACATTTACACTCCGGGATTCAGCCGACAGAGAGTTATCCAGCAGGCAAATACACCTATCGGTAATTCTCTCGGGAATTATGGAACCGGAGCGGAAATGGTTCGCTTAGAAAGAATGCGCGACCAATCTCTTGATGTTCGCTATTGGAACGCCAACAGCAGGCTGGGTACCTGGGAAAAAAGCTCTCAGCGTCTCAGCGAACTGGAAACAAATTTACTCGAACCGGGAGATTATGGTCTCAGTGCCGCTCTGAACGAATTCTGGGACAGATGGGAAGATGTTGCCGATAACCCCGATGGAAGCCCTCAGCGACAGGAAGTAATGGCAGCCGCTCAGAAGTTAGCAAGAGCATTCAACAACACCAGCAACTCAATTACATCTATGCGGCAGACGGTAAACCAGGATATTGAAGCAATAGAAGTAGCGGTTAATTCTATCGGTAATCAACTGGCAGAGTTAAATATGCAGATTCATCTCGCTGAAGGAGAGAATCGTCCCGCCAATGATCTTCGCGACCGTTTTGATTTGCTTATTGATGAGCTTTCTCATTATGGCGATACATGTGTTCAGACCCGCCAGGACGGCTCAATGGTTGTATATTTTGGTTCAGATGAATTTGTGAAAAACGATCAGGCACGTCAGCTAACAGCCCTTGTAAGACAAGAAGGTTGCTGTCACCCCGCCGGGCAACAAGATGGAGATACATATCTTGTCTGGAACGATACACGAATTGAAGTTGCCGGTCTCAATAATGGTGAGATAATCGGACTTGCCCAGACGCGGGATAATATGCTCACCTCTTATCAGGCAAATCTCGACAATCTTGCCACAGAACTTGCGAGCCAATTGAATGAAATCCACAGATCGGGATATGGACTCGGCGAAATTCCGCCTGGCGGACACAATTTTTTCCTTATTGACGAAACCGATGAAGCCGCCGCTCATATCAGATTGAATCAGGATTTGTTGAATCACCCTGAATACTTAGCCGCTTCGCTGACTGGTGCAGTGGGTGATAACCAGATTGCCCTGCAAATCGCGGAACTGAGAGACGCGGTAACAATGGATGGCGACCAGACCTTCAGTTCTTATTTCGGTGGATTAATCAGTCAAGTAGGTAGTGATACCGCCGGAGTGAAAAACAATACCTCAATGCACTCGGTATTAACAGTGCAATCCAGTAATTACCGCGAAAGTGTTAAAGGTGTATCGCTGGATGAAGAATCCGCGAATTTAATTAAATACCAGCAGTCATTTCAGGCAGCGGCAAAGATTGTTGCCTTAGCGGAAGACTTGATTCAAACAGTTATAAATATGGCTTAAAGTTTTTGAAACCATGACCAGGGAAGGTCAAATAAAACCAAGGAAGGTACAATGCTTATTTTGACACGAAAAATTGGAGAGTCGATTATCATCGGAGATGAAATCGAAGTGGTGCTGGCAGAAATCAGCAAAGGATCGGTAAGGATTGGGATAAACGCACCAAGAGACCTGCCGATTTACCGAAAAGAGATTTACGACCGAATCCTGAAAGAGAATCAGCAAGCTCAGGCGGCGGAAATCGACGAAAAAGCTTTCGACTCTCTGAACAGGATACTGGAAGACAAAATCGGAGGTTAATGTGCGCATAACCGACAGTGTGATGTTCAACATGCTCAATGGACATGTATCAAAGAACCTTGATACTTTTCGCAGACTTCAGCAAATGATTTCATCAGAGCAGAAGTTGCTGGTACCGTCTGATGACCCGGAAGGAATAGCACTATCAACAAGTTACCGAAACACACTCTCGTCTTACGTGCAGTATGAGAAAAATCTACAGGAAGCTGAAGAGTTTCTTCAGGCAACCGATTCCACGATGATGGGCATCAGCGACCTCTTAGCCAAAGCACGGGAACTAGCTGAGTATAATGCTACCGGAACGGTAAGCGAGACGGAAAGACTTGTAGCGGCACAAGAAGTGGATCACCTTATTTCTCAAGTGATAGACTTAGCCAATACAACTGTGCGGGACAGGTATATCTTCGGAGGGTATCAAACAGATACTCCAACCTACGATTCAGTGGGGAGAATAGTCGATCCCTACGTGAATCCCGGTAACGAATACGAAGGAGAGGCTACCGCGAGTGGCACTTATACCGGAACGCAAAACGCTTCCTATATCGTGCGGATTGTTGCCGCTGGCTCGGAAACAACCGCTCAGTTTCAGGTTTCCGAAGATGGAGGTGAAACCTGGAGCAATGTCAGGGCTATGGCATCACAAATAAATGTTTACGATGATGTTAACGGAACTGACAAGGGTGTGCGGCTCAATTTTACCGCCGGAACGTTTGCCGAAGGAGATGAGTTTTTTGTTAATGTCGATCAAGGCAAATACCAGGGAGATTCAGGTAATATTGAATATAATATCAACAAGAACTCCCGCCTGTCAATTAACATCACAGCAGGTGAAGCTCTTGAAAGTTCTGGAGTAATGGACGCTCTTTATCGGTTAAAATATGCTCTTCAGCATAATAACCAGCAGGCAACTGGTGAAGTTCTGGCAGAATTGGATACAGCTCATGAAGTTTTGGAAAACTCAATGACAACGGCAGGTATTCGCTTACAGCGGATAGAAGTAGCCCGGAACAATCTTACTGCTTTGCAGGAAAATTTGCATAATAGTATCGAATATGTCGAAAAACCCGATCTTTTCAGAGTAATATCAGATCTGGCAGCTCAGGAAGTCGCGTTACAGGCTTCTACTCAGATGCTGGGGTCTGTATTTCCTGTATCATTATTAAATTATATATAGAATAGGAGGATACAATGAAAATCAACACTAAACGTTTTGGCGAGATTGAAATCGATCCGGCAA
>JAIOTM010000252.1 GCA_021106755.1 Candidatus Cloacimonadota bacterium
AATTTCTGATTGAGAATACTATTCAGGCTGAAGAGTATATCATTCGGGAAAAAACTTCTGGAGACATGTTCTATATTCTCCATAAAGGCTCGGTGAGAATAACCAAGAATCTGATGCTGGAGATTGAAGGAATCGAAGCTGACGAAAAGATGCTTGGCCGTCTAACCGATCAGGAGCATCCCGCGTTTGGGGAAAACGGATTGCTGGGAACAGGCAACCGCACAGCCAACGTAATCGCGGAAACTGAATGTCTGATGTACACGCTGTCGAAAAACGATTTCGAGAAGTTAGTTCATCAGGACGCCCAGATTGGTTATTATGTAATGTATAATTGCTGTATCGCACTTATCAAATCACTTGATAAGGCAGATGAAAATGTGGCGAAACTGGCGACAGCTCTCTCAATTGCGGTGAAGTTTTAATCCATAAAATTATCACTCCCAAATCTTAAATGTTTAAGGAGTAATAGCTTCCAGCAATCCCTGTCTGCGTGCTTTAAGTTTTGGCCAGATGAGAATAGCTTCATCCATTGCGGTCAAAGCTTCTTCGCCCCGTTGCTGACTCAATAGCAGTCGTATCCAGTCTGACCAGTTTTTTTCAATTGAATCATTATCCCTTAGTTCTTTCATGAATATATTCCGGTCAAAGGCTGTAATACGTTCGGGAGAAGGCAGATTATAATAGAGAGTATCTATATCGGGGTAGTCTTCCAGTTTATCCCCATATCGGATATGCTCTTTATGAATATAAGTCTTAAAATGCGTATAGAAATCCGAACGCTCATGAAGTGCCTGACGATAAAGTTTTTCCGCCTCTTCTAATCTATTGGTTTTAAGGTAAATAATCGCCAGAGAAATCCGTGACGCAAATTTGAACGGATCAGTTTCTAATCCTTTTTCGAAATAGTTGATAGCTAACGCCCAATTCTCTTTGGACGCGTAAATCTGACCAAGGTTAAAAGCCGCGAGATGGGGTCGCTCTTTATCTATTCTAAGCAACCGTTTTAAGATTTTCTCAGCGGAATTGGTATCATCAATCTTCTTGTAGGCGATAGCCATATTTCCGAGTATTTCTGTATGGTCTTTTGATATTTCTAAAGCCGCTTTATAAAATGCCAGTGCTTTGGCTGGCTGATTCTGTCGAAGTAAACGATCACCTTCCTGTTTGCCTTTTTCAGCTTCTGTTTTTCTACCTGTTTGAGATAAGTCCTGTAGCCAGACCGGGTTTATTTGTGATACAATGGCAAACACCAGAATGAAACCCCAGATGCCGAGAATACAGCACGTTATTATCCTGTCTGTTTTGCTGATTAAGGTTTTCTCCTGCTTCTTCTTTTTGAGCTTACTCATTATGTAGTACCAGCAGGACGTTTTTGCCGTTGATAATTAAGCGGTTGTAGGTTTTGCAGGCTGCGACACTGGGCTGACGAATAACCTGAATCATTCGGGAGGAGGATGTGTTGTAGATGAACTGGTGGTTGGTATCCATTGGTAGCCCCTTACCTCCCTGACCTTTATGACCAGTTCCAATAACAAGTATGTCTTTGACATACTTGCCGATTGTGCTTAAATCTCTGCCATTAAAGAAATCCTTTTTATCAACAATACGGAAATGACCGTTGGGGAAGACCATAATATCGAAAAAGGGAATAGGAATTCCGGCGTAATCAACAAATCGCCGCGAACAAGTTCGGATTGTGTGATTTTTATCGAAGTGAACCCGATACACAGGATAGCCGATTATTATTATCATCAGGATAATTGATAGAATCAGCACTATTTTATTTCGGGAGAAATGGAAAAGCAGAAAGAACGCTAACCATGTGAAAACCGGAATGGTAATAGCGTATGATAAGTAACTACTGGTTGTGATTACCGAAGAGATGGATAAAAGAAAATATGCAAACAGGGCTAGATGGAACAATGTCGCGGGCGAATTGGTAACATAATGTCTGAGTGAATATGAACGTGCCCGCAAGTGTATTCCGTTGGAAATTATCTTTCCCTGCTCGTAAACAAAATAGACTAATGCTAATCCGATTATTACTCCCCAGCAGTCTTTGGCAATATCTCCTATATCGAAAATCCGATTAGAGATAAATACCTGAACTATCTCATCGAAACTGGATACTCCCAACGCAGACACGAGCGTTAAAATCATCACTTTAGAGTTAGAGAACCCCTTTTGCGTAAACAGGCGGTAACAGAGGATGGAGAACATTCCGTAAGCGATATAATGCCAGTTATGCTGCAAATCATAGAAGTGGTCGCTGAAATACCAATCAGAGGAGTTTTGTCCAAGAACCCAGAGTGACAGAACGGCTGTAAACGCGACACATCGATAAAGCGTAATATGCTTGCGATTCAGAATGAAAACCAGAATAATGATTGATAATCCAATAACAACTATGTAGGGAATTTCATATTCTGAAACACTGAACGTCGCGTTGGATGCGAGTTTTATCATTGGTTGTAAGTAATTCAGTAGCATAAGAAATGGAGTTACAATTAGTAATCCACTGAATATGCATAATTGAACTGTCCGGCTGTATATCAATTTTTTCAAATCTCAATTCCTGTTAGTATGTACTGGAAATATCTGAATTGCATAAATTTCGGTCAAGAGAAAATTCTCAGAATAATATATTTTTGACCAATGCTTGACAATCAGCAGACTAAAAATCATTATGATTAATTGTGAAAATTGACTAAGGAGTGACTATGAGTGTTACAGCGATACTCGGCTGCATGTGGGGTGATGAAGGAAAAGCTAAGATAGTGGATGTTCTGGCAGAGAAGCACGATGCCATTATCCGGTTTCAGGGTGGTGCGAACGCGGGGCACACAATCAAGGCTGATGGAGAGCAGTTTATCTTACACACGATTCCATCCGGTGTACTTTATAAAGACAAGCTTTGCGTTCAGGGCGGCGGAATGGTACTTAATCCGTTTCAGGTTCTGGAGGAGATTGACCAGTTGAAAGCTCGCGGGATAAAATTCGATGGACGATTCTTTATCGATAAAGGA
>JAIOTM010000408.1 GCA_021106755.1 Candidatus Cloacimonadota bacterium
AAAGTAACTCATATATGGTGCTATCTTATTAGCAAGGCTTATCTTGTAAACATATTTTATCAGTTTTTTATTAGCGAACAAAAAAAATGGGTGGCTTGGGTAAGAAGGTTTTTAGAGTGCACTCAATTATACTAATAAGAAACCCTCTGTCTGAGTACAGACATCTCCCTTGTAAAAGGAGACGAAGATATGGGCTGTCCCACAGCCCCGCAAAGGCTTCTTTTCATTAACCCTTATAGCATTAAATGAGTTAAAGAAAATGATTAGCAGAGCTAACTATCTTGTCAAAATTACTATCCAGAAATGAGTTTCTTTGCCCGTGCAAGCATGTATGGATATAAATCATCTGGAACACTTGCTTTCCCAAGTTTCTTGAAAACCATAAATCTCGCGCATGTTGAACTATCCCCAAGGCAATACTTCTTCTTATAAACAGCCCCGATTCCACTGGATTCTTTCATCTTGTCATTAAAAAACGGACATCCACTTAGTAATTCACAGTCTGCCATTTTCGACTCCTTCTTTTTTTAGTTTGAACTTCTTGTTATTTCCAACTCATTTCCAGTTTGTTGAAAATTACTATCCTTAAAATGCCTAAATAGATTTCATAGGACAGATTGTCAAGCTTTTACTGCGGTATAGCAAGAATCCATTCTGTTTTGTCTGATATACTTGACACAGTGTAGTTAAATTTCTTACACTGTCAGGGCATTATTCTGCACCCTTTGACAAGCCTGAGATTAACTCCCAGTTGCTTTACCAGCCCTCGATGACTAAAAGTGGAGCTAAAACTATCTATAGCAAGATGATGAAAATCTCCTCTTTAATTGAAACGATTTAATTAAGGCATATTAGTAAACCAGCCTTAAAGTATGTTCCTGAAAGGTTTTCCTGCCGACTATATGGCATTAAGAACAACGTAATGATAGCAGAAAGAGCCTTATGCTACAATTCCAAATTGGGAAAATCGCTTGCTGTTTTTTTTGCAAAAAAGACAAACCTTCCATCTAAAACCATCATTTTCAGAAAAAGTGCTGAAGGCTCTCATCGCTTCAGTCGGGTTCTGAAGGGTGAGACTGTTCAATCTAACTTCTTCGTTTTCAGTCGAGTCTTATTGAATAACACATTAAACGTGCACTTTTAAAATGTGAGTTCGGGTTATTGACGGACACAGAAATGGTTTAGAAGAGCAAGACATGAATGAAGTAAACTATTTCTAAATTCAAAGGTATCCCATATGAAATAAATAAGCGGACGTTTTTGTGTCCGCTTATTCTAAAAGATCTATATTGGCATAACTCTATAGGTTTTTTATATGTCCTTTTCCAACACCGCGAACTTCACAACCAAGTTGCTTGTAAGCTTTTATTCTCTCATCGGTGAGGAAATTCGAACAATCAATAATAAGTGGTTTTTTTCCTGTTATACTGGTGACCATTTCAGGTTCAAGTTCCATGTACGGGTCATGCCCAACCGCTAACACAACGATATCCGCTTCCGGTAAAACATCCCGCAGGTGTTGATGAACTTTCTTCTCCGGCCATTCCTGCCAGTGTTCCACATAACTGTCGTGGCACATAACTTCCGCGTTCTCTTTTTCCAGATATTTCACCAATGTGTAAGAAGGAGAGTGACGAGTATCACCCACATTTTCCAGATAAGAAACACCTAATACAGCGATTTTATTCCCTTCTAATTCTGGAATTACCTCTTTTATCAGGTCGATGGTGTGTAGTGGCATAGTATCGTTAATATTTACAGATTTGACTGCAAGCGACAGATTATCGTCAACGCCAAACAGGTCTTTTTCCGCCCAGTTGGCAAGAACAGGGTCCTTGGTAAGACAGTAACCACCTACACCGAGGCTGGGGCGTAATAAGTTGTCGTGGGTACCTTTACGTTTGCGGATTGCTTTCCGTACTGCGAACAGGTTTACTCCGATTTGTTCCGCGAATCGTGCCCACTCCAAAGTGAGGGCAATGTTGGTAGCACGATACGAGTTTTCCATCACTTTTGAAAGTTCGGAGGCGTTGGTGCTTTCAAGCTCCGTTAGCGGGAATTCGCCTGTATTGAGTACATTGTTGAGGAATTCACCAGCCAGTTTGCGGCTTTTTTCGTTGACACCGGAATAGACTCGCCAGAAATCACGAATTGAGTCCACATATCTTGCGCCCGGCATTACACGTTCGTAGTAATGAGCTACTAACGGCGGGAATTCATTAATGTCAATTCCACGCTTGGTGAATTCTTCTTCAAGAATGGGTTTCACCACTTTTTCGCATGTTCCCGGTGGTACAGTAGTTTCAACCAACACAAGGCAGTCTGGTTTAATAGTTTGCCCCAGAGATCGCATTCCCGCTTTGAAATGACTCATATCGCAATAGCCTAATTCGGCTTTACCAAATTCAGGTTTAGTTGCATCCAATTGAATATCTACAACAACAACATCCGCGATTTCGTAGGCGTGTTCGCTCCATGTAGCTCTGAAGTTTTTGCGTTCATTTACACAGCGTTGAAATAGTTCAGGTACCTGCGGATCGGATGAACTGACCGGTGGTTTTCCTGTGTTAATAACGGGCACTTTCCAGTAAGAACGTTCTGAAGTGCGCTGGTGTCCGTGGACATAGTAGTATGGATTACCTTTTTCGTCTGTGGCGTCGGCTACAACAACTGCCATAACACAGCCAACAAAGCCCAATCCCTGAACAGCAACAATCTTCCGTCCTAACGTCCGTTGCTCGCTTGTAATCTCATCAAGAATTTTGTTTTCGTGTTTAGTTTTTTCCTCATCTGGCATGTAATACTTGGTCCCATCTGGTGCTAACGAATAATCACTCATTTCTAATTCCTTATTTTTTTTTGAAACACTCAGTTCTCGTCTGTTTGTCAATGAAAATAGCGAAAAGGTATTGAAAGATATTTTTAATCAAATCAAGCTCAGTCATTTTACTATCAGTAAGTCACTTCTTGTTAGAGTTTATCCGGCATTAGGAAGTTCGTTTGATGCCATAACGGGAGTGTTCTGAGTTTTAGAGTGAGTTAGAAGACCACTCTCGTGCTGACTTAATGGCAGGTGTGAAAATTCGATGAAATAAATAGAGATTCCTAAAAAAACATGTGGCATAGATCTGAACCACGCCGCTCCAGGCGTGTTAGTCATATACATAATAATCAATTGGAAGATAAGAGAACCTCCAAAAAAGAAAAGAAAATATCGCCACTTGAATAATAACCTGACAAATCTGAACAAATAACTCAGGTATAGGTAACCTAAGGGAAGCATTATCAGAAGACCACCTTTT
This sequence comes from Candidatus Cloacimonadota bacterium, assembly GCA_021106755.1. Taxonomy (GTDB): domain Bacteria; phylum Cloacimonadota; class Cloacimonadia; order Cloacimonadales; family JAIOQZ01; genus JAIOTM01. The sequence continues at coordinate 3,303 of JAIOTM010000408.1, forward strand.
ACCAGATAAGTTAAAAACACATTGTGATATACCCAAATTCCAGTATCATAGCCTGTTTCTTCGGTACCAAGAATTGGCGATTTTGTGAACGTTTCCAACCCATCCTGCCAGCGAACAAATCGGAACTCGGTATTCTCATCCCCTTCGAGAGTTTGCTGGAGTAAATTTGTAATGTTACTTGAACCAAGGTGAGTGAAAAAGTATTTTGGAGACAGGATAATGAATGAAACAACTCCAACCAGCATAATGAATGACATCATAAAGAACAGAGCTATTCTTTTATTCATTGCTTGCTTTCGATAGTAGAAGTAAAAGGCAATATATGTCGCAATTATACAAATCATCGCACCTCTGCCAGCTCCGAGAATAGGAATAATTGTGCACAAGGTCATGGTTAGAAAAAATACAATAGTTGTCGATAGCGTTTTCCGTTTTTCATACCATTGGTACACATATAAGATTATGAAACCTCCACCAAATCCGATATATGGATTGTGAAGAAATAGTGGATTCCCATACTCCATTACTTTCATAATAGCGGTAGCAAGATAGATTGTGAAATTGACAAATATCGCAAAAAACAAGTACTTATGTCCATACAAACGTATGTATATAATCACCTCACTTATGATAACGAAGAGAAAGTAGGTGCGTATAGAAGAAATAATCACTTTCGCGGTGATTTCATCATTAAATAGTTGTACGATAATATGAGTAAAAAAGCAGATAAACAGTATTACGAAGATGTTTCTCGCACGTGAAGGCATTACCTTAAATCCATTAATCAGATACAACTTGATGAGAACAAACAACACAAACAGTTCAATAAAGTTGATAGAACCAAACCCAAAACGTATATATGATGAACTCCACTGTATTGTAGGCTCAACTACAGACCTTAAGCTTGATAACGCAATCAGAACCGGTAAAAGATACTTTACTGGCAATATCAAGCCAATGCTGACGATTATGAGTCCGATTGATAATGGAACTGGCATTTTGAATCCTTATGCAACAAAAAAATGAAACTCTGATTTGCTGTAAAGTAATTTCCTATAATGTTAAGGTCTATTCAAGACCAGCATTGCCAACAAGAGTGCTATTCTGGAGAGTAATATCTATATAGTACTCTTCTGACCAACTCTCCTGCCAATCGTCATCATTCGCGTCTAACAGACTAAGCTCATTACTCAGAGTATCGAAGTAATTGTGGGGACATACAATGTCTCCGGCAACACCAATATGAGGTCTGATGACAGGAGTAAACATATCGTGGAAACCAATAATTGATATATGAGTAGTGTTAGCCACAAAATTATTGAATCTGATTGTTGGATAGCATACATCTCCGTAAATTGAGCTTGTTTCTATGCCCATGTCAGATCCTGAAATATTATTATATTCGATTGTGCAAACAGAAGCAGCTACAGAAATACTAAGGTCACAGTCATCAAACTCGTTATGAGCGATATTAAGATTCGGGCTGGCTACTCTGATACCAAACACATTTTCAAAGAAATAGTTATTGTTGATGGTTCCGTCTAATTCCACCGCAAATAATCCTTGTTCACAACTGCCAAAGATATTGTCATGGATACCAAAATCACTATAAAGATCCAACGCGCAATTTGCCATTTGCGTAAAGGTACAGTTCGAAATAGTTGAGCTTCCAGCCTCGATTACTAATCCTCTGTGGCTGTTTAATCCCCGCACATACTGAAACGCAATCGCTGTATTGGTTTCTACACTCAGTCCAAGAGTAGAGTGTGAAATAATCAGATTGCTGATTTGCTGGTTTGAAATTTCATCAGTAGAAAATGAGATTTTACTGAAAAGTTCAATTGTATCCAGATTTCCAGAAAAATCAAAGGTTTTGTCTGCTGAAGTTATTCTCACGGAGTTTTCTGCCGTGTCGAACATAACAGGACATAAAAACCGCAGCATTTTCCCCGGGGCAATTCGGATAATCGCACCGGATGATAATGTTACACTGGCAGGTGTAATTATTTCCGTATCACTTTCGATGTAAGTACAGGAGGCTTCGGAAAAAGTTATGTCCGTCAGTATCTGCCCTGAAAGAACCGTTTCCTGTAGCATCTCAATACATGGAATCTCTCTATCAGTGGAAACACTGATGTCGATTATATATTTGTATCCGTAGTTTTCTTTCAGGACTGCCAGATTGTAGTTTCCTGTAGAAACACCCTCGAATTTGAATCCACCGCTACTGCTGGTGGTTGTTTGCATGTATGGTAGCTGATAGCGGTGATCAAACTCCGATTGCTGGTCGATTGGATATCCAAGGTTGGAGTGGATTGCCTGCTGTTCAATGATTTTAGAATTTAACTCGACTGCATTATATAACGCGACTATCACTCCCGCGTTATCACGTTGACTATCTAGTAATTCAACCGAACCAGAAACATCGTGACCTGAAGGTTCGGTACTAATTGCTTTACATCCTGCTAACAAAAGCATAGCCAGTAGAGCTACTATTATCCAGCTTCTCATATACTACTCCTAAACATTTTCTTTGTCTATCAATAACCTGTACTTAACCTAAGCGATTAGATTTTCCTTAAACTTCTGGAACATTTGAAATCATGTAATTATGAAACAAAAACATGAAAAAATCAAACACCCAAAAGGTAACGCAATGAATAGAAAAACAGAGTTGAGAGGTCAAGTAAAACCACAAAAAAGTGCTAATTAATTCTGTAGAAAGCTCAGATAAGCACTATCTGACCGTGCAGGTCTTGCTCTCATTATGAAATACATAGAACAGACAGACGTAATTTCCCGACTTGTACATAAATTCAAGCGTTTCTACTACAACTCTAATTGGCAACAAAAATATGATTTTATGAAAATGGGACAAGCTCTTAGAGAAAGCTTTTCCTTGACGCACTATCAAGCACGAAAATCATCAATTTCTGAATGTTATTTTTTGGAGGAAAAGTGCTCTCAATACTTCTTGTTATTCTGGCACTGAGTGTTATAATCACTGTGCACGAGTTTGGTCATTTCATCGCCGCGTTGCTTTTTGGCGTAACGGTAGAGCGGTTCTCAATCGGGTTTGGACCTCGATTATTTACGTTTACCATAAAGGGCATTGAGTTCCGAATTTCTCTCATTTTACTTGGCGGCTATGTTAAAATGAAAGGGGAATATAATGGCGATGAACACACTGGGGAGTCAGGCGAATTTCTTTCCAAACGCTGGTGGCAGAAGGCACTCATCGCTTTTAACGGACCATTTGTCAACTTCTTGTTCGCGATTCTTCTTTTTATTCTGTCGTTTCTAATAGGAACCAGCTATCGGGATAGTAAACCTGTTATCGGAGTGGTTGATTCTACTTACGCGGGATATTTTGAGGTTGATGACAAGGTGCTGGAAGTAAACGGTGAACCTGTACGTTCCTGGACAGATGTAGGATTGAAATTTCGACAGAACTCGCAAAATATTTTTACTATCAAGCGTAATGGGCTACGAAAGAAAATACTGCTGGATACTGTCACCGTAAGTGGGCTTTTTTCAGGTGTTCTGCCCCATGCGGAAGCTGTAGTCGGCGAAGTTGTAGCGGGTATGCCTGCTTACGAAGCTGGTTTGATGATAGGAGACCGGATTTTGCTGGTGGACAGTGTTGCAGTGAAAGACTGGTACCACATGCGTAGTCTCATTGTAGATAACCCCGGGGAATCGGTAATTGTGCAGGTTCAGCGGGATGGCAACACCTTTAACAAAGAGATTCATCTCAACCGGAATATTTTGAGCAACAACGAGAAAATAATAGGTATAACTCAGAATCAACCGATAATAATTACCGAACGATACGGAATTGGAGAATCTATTCAACTTGGGTTCGTTTCAACAATGAACCTGATTGGCTATACATATTCCGGGTTATATAAGCTTCTGCTGAACCCCGATACTCTTCTTGAAAACGTTGCCAGCCCGGTAA
>JAIOTM010000145.1 GCA_021106755.1 Candidatus Cloacimonadota bacterium
ATAGACCATCTTCTCGGAACAGAAGATGATTTTATTCCCGTAGTTAATCAAATGACGGCGTGTAACGTGCCTAATCCTTTCAATCCTGAGACGGAAATCCAGTTCTATCTGCCCGAAGCAGGGACAATATCGCTGGATGTTTACAACATTCGAGGGCAACATATAACCCGTCTGGCTCAGGGATATCGAACGCAGGGAAACCACAGTGCTATCTGGAACGGTAAAGATAAAAAGAATACAAGTGTTGGCAGTGGTGTCTATTTCTATCGCATTTCTAATGGAGATAACTCCATTATACGTAAGATGATGCTTCTTAAATAGCTAATAGAGAATAGCAAATTATTGACCCGTCCTGAAATAAGTTGACCACAAACTTGTTAAACACACAGACTGTGTATGAATGCAATTCTTATACAAAACCGCTATCGAAAATAAGGATAAAAAAGGTCATTTGAAACAAGTCTCTATCAAGTGTAAATTGACGCATATCGGTATTATACCACCCTGATAAGGGGGGAAGGTCGTAATCGACCCGGGGGGTTTAGGTTCCAAATAAAACATTGATTCTTCAATCAGCATAACAAATTATATTCGTATAATTGACAGCAGTTTGGTAAAACACAGACTGTGTATGTAAGTAGTCTCTGTGGATAATCGGTAAAAACCGATAATGCAGGACAGGAAAAAATTGCTGGACATACCACCATAGTCAGTAAATGTATCTATCTATAAGGAGTCAATATGCGTAAATTTTGTTATATTATTGTTATTCTGGCTATGTTTGCGGGACTAACCGGGCAAATCCGCAAGACCGCCCTGCTGGACTTAACTAACCACAATGCAGAAAATCATGCAAGGTTCAACGCTTTAGAGCATTGTCTGCAAGTGGCAGGTATTCCTTATATCGTTACCGAAGATATATCTGAAGCAAGCCAGTACGCGATGATAGCAGTCTCCGGTAAAATAGACTTATACACTTTTTCAAGCGAGGAAAACCAGCAATTAGAAGACTATGTTTTCAATGGTGGCATTCTGGTCGCACCCCGGATTTCAACAAGTGAGTTGTATCCTCTATTTGGTGTAAACGGTTATGGAACAAGCCGTAATCGCTATGAGATGCATTGGAACATGTATGATAATTTTACAGAACTACGTTGGTTTGACGATTCGATGGAGCAAACCATAAGCTTAGGCAACGCGTTTTACAGTGTGGATGTTATTCAAACCAGAGCGTATCTTGTATCGACAGCTATGGAGCTTGCCCATTTCGACGACGGGGGTGTAGCTGTAACAAAAAACCAGTGGGGTAGTGGCTGGGCTTACAATTTTGGATTTGATGTAAAAGAAGTGGTGTTAAGACCTCAGCTTAACTACGACTACGAGGCACAGCGCGTTTATTCGAATGGATTCGAACCGACCTCCGATACAATATTCCTTTTTTACCGAGGTATATGGGAAACGCACATTCCGTATGCCACATGGAAGCATACTTCACCCTGGAGTAGCGGCACTACTGTAATGTTAACTCACGATGTGGATGCGAAAACTGGTTACGACTCCCTCTCTTTTTTTACGACTATGGAACGGGATTTGGGACTAACGGCTTCGTATATGATTACTACGAGATATTTCAGCGATGATTTAATGTCTGACTATTACAGAACGCGAAGCTATCGCCTGCAACAAGTGCTTGATGATGGGCATATTATGGGATCTCATTCGGTTGGGCATTTCACGGATTTCCATTACGAGAATATTTTCCCGATTGGAGTCAGCGGAATGGATTCGACAAGTTATTCTCCCCTCTTTACAAATGGTAGTACACAAAACGGAACTGTTTGGGGAGAACTTGAAGTTTCAAAAAATCTGCTGGAATATGATTGGAGCGTGGACTGTCAGGCGTACCGTTCCGGTTATTTGCTTTTTAACACCAAGCAGGCGAATATTCTGGACTCCTGCGGCTATCTATATGATTCTACTCACAGTGCTAACGACGTTTTAACAAACTTTCCCTATAAACTTCAATATGACAATAGTGCTTCCAGTTCTCAAAGCCCTGTTTATGAGATACCGCTTACGATTTCTGATGTTTGGGACTCAGGAACGGAGCATGATGTCATTCTGCAAACCTGGCAGGATGTAATCGATAAAAATTTAGCGAACAACTCCCCTGTAGTACTGCTTATACATCCTAACAGGCAGTGGAAGGCAGATCTGGAATATCAGCTGATTACTCAGGCTCCTGCTTCGGTGCGGTTTATGTCACTGGAAGAATTCGGTAACTTCTGGTCTGTCAGAGAGGAATTTTTCTATACACCAAATTTACAGAACGATGTGCTGGAATTAACAATTGAAACTTCACAAATACCAATTGACAGCAGGTTAGGAATTATCGTTAAGGATGGGCAGGAGTTGAACGACATTGTTCTGCTGGACTCTGAAGACGCTGAACTTCCCTGCTCCCTGCAACCCTGGGGCAATAATGACATGCTCGTCTGCTGGATGAACGGCATTGCCGTGGACGATAATACCAAAATTCCTTCGGCTTTTTCAAGTATCGAAATTTCCCCGAATCCTTTTAATCCAGATACGTCAGTCTCATTTAATCTGGTAGTCAGAACAAAAGTTGAGTTGTCGGTATTTAACATTCGGGGACAACTGGTTAAAACACTTCATAATGGAAACCTGCATAACGGACGACACAGTTTTGTCTGGAATGGAAAAGACATAAACGGAAAAGCATCTGCAAGCGGGATTTACTTCTTTCGCCTGAAAAGTGGCGCAACACGTATTACAAAAAAGGCTACGTTACTGAAGTAATCCTGTACTGATGTGTTTTTTGGTTGACTCAGGATAGCGAACAGAAAAGTTTCCACTATATGGAAATGATATTACTGTTGCTTACGGGTCTTCTCGCAGGTGTGTTATCCGGCATGTTCGGAATTGGCGGCGGAGTAATGATTGTACCCGCGTTGATGTTTATTGCCGGGTTCGCGCAATTAGAAGCCAATGGAACCTGCCTTGCCGCCTTGTTGCCACCAGTTGGAATTCTCGCCGTAATTGCCTACTATAAAGTAAAATTACTGCATATAAAATCTTCACTGTTGATTGCCGCCGGATTATTGGGCGGTGGTTTTTTAGGGGCATTGCTGGCACATTCATTGTCATCCATGTTGCTGAAACAACTATACGGATTTTTTCTCCTGTACCTCAGTATTCGATTTCTTAAGCCAGAGGAATGGATTCCGGCATTTAACCGTAACAGAAATATCAAAACTCATGTTTGCCGAAAACCGGAAGATTTACACTGGTGGGGACTGCTTATTCTTGGACTGCTCTCTGGTGTTGTTTCGGGTTTATTCGGTATTGGTGGCGGAGCCGTGATTGTACCAATGCTGACATCTGTTTTTCGGCTTAATCACAAACGGGCAATCGCAATTTCTCTCGGTGCACTTCTAGGTCCTGTAGGACTAATCAGCACGATTAGTTACTATCAGGCGGGACATCTGAATATTACCATGGCGATTCCGGTCGCTGTGGGTTTATTGAGCGGTGCTCTTCTCGGTGCGAAGATTACTATCGGGATTTCCGGAGAACGAACAAAACAACTGTATGGGGGATTCATCTTTCTCATTGCGATTTACTTTGTTACAGGACCGTGGATGTAAAAATCTATCTCTTTCTTAAAATATAAATGATAAATGTAGGAACCTTGATTTCATCTTCAAGTTCACGATATTTGCTTATACTCTCGGCAGTTGGAGTTGGCTCCAGTATTCTCTCAATAATAAATCCTGCGTCTATGTAACTATCTATATATGTAGATAGCGATCTATGATAATTTGTAAGCCGTGTCCCAAGCATCTTCCAATGTCGTTCTCCTTCTTCGAAGTATTGACTTAGAATAACATGGTCTTTCTCCCCTGCTTCATTTTTGTGCCAGATTCCATTAGCCGATTGCATTGGGTGCAGGTTAGCTACAACAAACAAGCCATCAGTTTTCAGTACCCGTTGAACTTCGCGGTTGTTAGCCTTAAAATCCGGTAAATCATTCTGATTCAGATAGGAAACAACTAAATCGAATTCTGCATCACCTATGAAACTTAAATCCTGAACATCGGCTACCTTGTATTCTTCTTCAGTCGATTGCAATTCTTTCGCAGCTATTATCATTGATTCGCAGAGGTCCAGTCCAAGAACATACTTTGCTCCTCGCTTTACCAGCATTCTGCAGAAGCGTCCTTCCCCGCAACCGCAGTCCAGTATTCTTGAGCCTTCAACAACGCCACAAGCTTGTAGCATTGGCTCATCAAGTAACTTGCTTCGATTTGCATTACGCCCTTCTCTGACTTCTTTTATCCAGTGTTGTGACATGGAATCCCATTCTTGCTTCGAAGTATCGGGATGCATATTTTTTCCTCTCAAATTATTTTTGATTTTTAGCCAATCGCACAAAATGCTGAATTAAATCTCTTCTATCGGCTTTTTCGAGGGCTTCGCGGACTAATTTACGATTTTCCGACATAAACCATTGTACTAACGCTTTCATCAACCGTTTTTCCCTGCCTTTGGCTACATAGACAGGCTTTCCGGTATTGAAATCTTTCTCTGTAAAATACATGCAGGTGCTGATTGACATCGGGGTAGGTGTAAACTCCTGCACTTGTTTAACACGCATCTTATTTTTCTTGAGCCATAGTGCCAATTCTACTGTGTCCGCGAGAGTTTCGCCGGGATGCCCCACGATAATATAAGGCACTATATGCTGTGTTTTACCTGCCGCTTTGCTCTCTTCCTTAAAAATTTCTGAAAACTTCTCAAACAAACTGATAGACGGCTTATTCATCGATTTAAGTACTGTAGCACTGCAATGCTCCGGTGCGAGTTTAAGTAATCCACCCGTAAAATACCGGGCAATAATTTTTATATATTCCCTGTCTTTGAGAGCAAGATCATGCCGGATTCCAGAAGCTACAACGGTTTTGGGATTTTCACTTTGAACTGAGTCAAGAAGATGATGAAGCTCTTTATGAGATGTGCTGAGGTTTTTACATATTTCCGGCATTAAACAGGATTGTCTGGAGCATGTTTCGC
>JAIOTM010000097.1 GCA_021106755.1 Candidatus Cloacimonadota bacterium
ACTAACCTTCCCGAAGATTATAAAAGTGAAATAAAGTCTCTTTTTGTGAAATATCAACTTGTTACGGATTTACGAAAAGTGCTTTGGGGTAATAGTCGAATAGATATTGCCGCGTTAGTGCTGTCTAAAGCTATTATAGAGCATTTAACTGACGATGGGCTGGCGACTATGTTTCTGCCATCTTCACTTTTTATGAACGAAGGTGCTCATGATGATTTCAGAAAACTCGCTACTTCCAGTGCAATTTTCTCAGTTGAAGAATTACATGATTTAACAGCATTAGATATTTTCCAGGGGGTTGGGACCCGCTACTGCCTTACAAAATTGAGAAAAGGGCGTCGGACTCTTTTTCCAGTCGATTATATAATCCACACACCGAACAATGATACCCAAACAAAGAAGGCGAGACCTGTTACTGAAGATTATTCTTGCTGGAGAATTGGCGATAAGAGTAGATTTGATAAGATAACTGTACCAAAAGCCTCTATGCCACGACAAGGTGTTAACACATGCGGGGCAAACAGTGTTTTCTTCTTTTCCGATGCTGAATTTCTGGATAATGATACAGTCAGGCTAACAGGCAAGAATAGCATAGCCTTACTTGAGAGAGAGGTTGTATTCCCGCTTATTACAGGTAAAAATTTTGGTGACAACAATCAAATTCCGAATAAATATGTATTTTTGCCCTATAACAAGATTACAAAAAGGATTCTGTCACAATGCGAGCTTGAGATGATGTATCCGCTTGCCTGGAAGTATTTGCTTAGTAATATGGATGGTTTAATCAGCAGAAAGGGAATGATGATTCGGTTACAGATTGCGAAAGGTTTCTGGTGGGCTTTATTAGGCATTGGAGATTATACGTTTCGTCAGTTCAAGATAGTTTGGGAGTCGTATGGCAAAGACCGTTTTTCTCCAGAAATATTCGAAGGTGACTGGATACCAAATCAATCTTTGCAGGCTTATATGAGTTTTAACTCAAGGTCTCAGGCGGAAGATATTTTAAGCGAGCTTACCGAATCGAATATAGAGGATGCCCTGAAAGCCAGTCTGAACGCGGGTACAGGTAGCTGGGCACAACCCGGTAAAGTAAAAATGTTTCTTAATCTTGTGGATAATATGGAGCAGTCCTCTCTGGTTCAGGTTTCTTAGTTTCTCTGAAACTCTGAAAGGATTTCAGAATGTATACATAAGAAATAGAAGCAATGCTATATAGACGAAGACACAGTTTTTTTTGATATATATAATATAGGAGACTACAAAGTGGCACAAATTGAAATAAGTCCGGAAATTATCGCGGAACATGCTCTTAATACGCAGGAGTATCAACAAATACTTACTATTCTCGGCAGAACACCGACTATCACCGAACTTGGTATTTTCTCCGTAATGTGGTCGGAACATGCCAGCTACAAAAATTCTATTAAATACTTGAAAACCCTCCCCAGAGATGGTGATAATCTTCTTGCTAAAGCTGGCGAAGAAAACGCCGGACTGGTCGATATTGGAGATAATCTCGCTGTTTCATTCAAGATTGAGAGCCATAACCATCCTTCGGCACTGGAGCCTTACCACGGTGCAGCTACAGGTGTTGGCGGAATACTTCGCGACATCTTCACTATGGGTGCGCGTCCTGTGGCGGCACTTAATTCGCTCAGATTTGGAAATCCTGACAGCCCCAAAGTCCGACACCTTATAAACGGTGTCGTAAGCGGGATAGCCGACTACGGAAACTGCTTCGGTGTATCAACAGTTGGCGGCGAAGTTTACTTTGAGGAGAGCTACACTGGCAATCCACTTATAAATGCTATGGCGGTTGGAATTGTCGAACATCAGAACGTAGCCACAGCAAAGGCGGAAGGTGAAGGCAACTTTGTTGTTTATGTTGGCGCTAAAACAGGTCGTGATGGAATCCACGGTGCTACTTTCGCTTCGGTGGAGCTTACCGACGAATCTGAAGAAAAACGTACCGCCGTACAGGTTGGCGATCCATTTATGGAAAAACTGCTTCTCGAAGCAACTCTTGAGGTTATCAACGCAAAGCTTCTGGTGGGTATTCAGGATATGGGTGCTGCCGGATTAACCTGCTCCAGTAGCGAAATGGCGGGAAAGACCGGAGCGGGAATCGAGTTAGATGTTGCTCTCGTTCCGCAACGGGAAACAGGTATGAGTGCTTACGAAATTATGCTCTCCGAATCTCAGGAACGTATGCTGATGATTGTTGAACCAGACAAATTTAATGCGGTTATAGAAATTTTTGAGAAATGGGACCTGCACGCCGTGAAGATTGGGCATGTTACCGGAGATGGTAAGTTGCGTGTTCTGAAAAACGGGAAGCAGGTAGCAGAGATTCCCGCCAGTCCTCTCGTGCTTGGCGGAGAAGCTCCTGTTTACGACCGGGAGTTTGCAGAACCCGCGTATATTGCAAAGCTCAAGGAATTTGACCAAAACGCTTTACCACAGCCCAAAGACTTAAACGCAATTTTATTGAAATTAATAGGCTGTGCCAATATCGCCAGCAAAAAGCCTGTTTACAGTCAATACGACCACATGGTGCAGATAAACACAATGGTTGAACCCGGTTCCGATGCTGCTGTAATTCGCGTAAAGGGAACAAACAAAGCACTCGCTATGTGCACCGACTGCAATGGCAGGCATGTGTATCTTAATCCTTATGAAGGAACCAAAGGTGCAGTTGCCGAAGCTGCCCGGAATGTTGCCTGCTCTGGTGCTAAACCGCTGGCAGTTACCAACTGTCTTAACTTTGGAAACCCCTATAAGCCGGAGGTTTACTGGACATTTGTAGAAGCTGTTCGGGGAATGGGGGATGCCTGCCGTGCTTTTGAAACACCAGTTACTGGCGGTAATGTATCCTTTTACAACGAGAACCCCACAGGTGCGATTTATCCAACTCCCACCATAGGCATGATTGGTATTCTCGAAGACGCTGATTGCGCTATAACACAGGAATTCAAGCAAGCGGGAGACATTGTGTTGTTGCTCGGTGAACTCACAGGGCATATTGGTGGCACGGAATACCTGAAAACCATTCACGGTAAAATTGATGGAGAACCACCTCATGTTGACTTATCCGCCGAAGCCAATCTCTATAAAGTTATGTGTTCTTTAACCGGAAAGCGTTTGCTTAAATCTGCCCACGACAGCTCCGATGGTGGCGTAGCCATTACTCTCGCGGAATGCTGTTTCAAACACGATGGAAGCAACCTTGGGGCAGAAGTGACACTACCTGCTCTTTCGAGGGATGATTTCGCTCTGTTTGGTGAACAGCACAGCGTTGTTGTTATATCTGCTTCTATGGATGTGGTAGATGAAATTACCCGGATTTGTGAAGATGGTAAAGTGAAATTAACAAAATTGGGGAAGGTTGGTGGCTTAAAATTGATGATAAATAATGTAATTGACGCTGAATTGACCAATTTACGATACGCGTGGGAAAATGGTTTGAAACTATAGGAGGGAAAATGGTGAAGCCAAACGAAACAGTAACAAAACGATTTATAAAGAGCAAGAAATCGAAAAAGAGCATCGACAAAGAAAAATATCGCCTTAACTACGACCATATCCGTCTCAAACTGGAAAAGGAGATGGGGCAGGAGCTATATAAACTGATTAATGGTGATATTATTGATGGTATCTTACGGGAAGCGAAAATTGAATCTACCGAGAACGAGTGGAAATTCTTGCTCGAAGGGCATAGCTTCAAAATAACTGAGGAAATGGCTCCCAAACTTTTCGCGATTGTGGAGGACGTATTACAGAAGCTTGAATATAGTGACGGAATTGAGTTTTATGTACGGAACAGCCCCGAACTGAACGCTGCCGCAATCTGCAATCTCGAAGAAAATCAGAATCATCTTATCTTCATTAATTCCGGCTTGATTGAAATACTGGATGATGATGAACTGAAATTTGTTATTGGTCACGAAATCGGTCACCTTATCAGCAACAATTCCAAAATCCACATGCTAATCCGCCATATCTATCCTAACGCGGAAAAAGTTCCAATAATTCTGCAAAACAAAATCGCATTGTGGAACAAGCTCTCGGAAATGACCGCAGACCGTTTCGGCTACCTTGCCTGCGGGGATTTAGAGAAATGTCTGAGTTGCTTCTTTGTACTGGCTTCGGGGTTAACTGCCCGCAGAATCAGCTTTAACGCTAACGCATATCTTAAAGAAAACAACAGGATTCTGGAATTCTTCAGGAGAACTACTGCTGCCAACCGGATGGCACATCCGGTAAATCCTATCAGAATAAAAGCGGTAGAGGAATTTTCTTCCTCAAAGACGGTTTCAAACATAAATAATGAACAGAAACTTTCCATCGATAACACGCTTAGTTCATCTATTGATGAGTTGGTGGACATGTTGCTGATGCTCTCCAGTTCCGAACTGAATATGCACAGAATGAATTTTATCGCCGCGGCTGGAATTATGATGGCCGGCGTTGATACAGAGATGGGCAGGTCTGAGTACAATGAGATAATCACCTGGCTTTCCGGCTTTACAACCTTCCCGAAGAAATTCTTTCAGGAAATTATGGAGCAGAGAAACGTTCAGGAGTTATTCGTAATTTCTTTGCAGGAAACTATCAAGATTAATCCGGCAGACCGTTATCTTCTTTTCAAGTTTCTAGTCAGTGTTATGGTTTCCGACCACAAGATGGTTAAACAGGAAGTGGATTTCCTTTATGAGGTGGGTACGAAGCTCTTTGGATTTACCCGCAAAGAACTGGCACAAAACATCGCCCAGGAAATTCAGTCCACATTTATTCCAGACTTTTACAAGACACCATAAATGGTTTCCCAGCGTTTTATAGCGAAAAACTTACAAAAGCGGAGCTGGCTCTCCTGGTGTTTGTATCCGTTGTCGCTACTCTGGACGCTGATTCATGTTGTAAGGCGTTGGTTGCATCTGAAGATTCTTTCACTTCCACGGGTGAAGGGCATTACCGTAATTTCAGTTGGCAACCTGATTTCGGGGGGAAGCGGTAGAACTCCACTGGTAATTTTTCTGGCACGGTATTTGTCGGAAAAAGGGCAAAAAGTTGCTGTATGCATTCGAGGTTACAAAGGCTTATACGAGGAAAACACGACTATAATCTCAGATATAACCGGCTTGCTTCCCGAAGCTGAGAACGCGGGTGATGAAGCCCAACTTCTAACTGAGAAATTACCTGGCATTCCGGTTGTCGTTGGCAAGAACAGGTTTGTTTCGGTACAGATGATTCGGAAAAGGTTTCCAGATATATCTGTCGTAATTCTTGATGATGCCTTCCAGAACTTTACAATTCAACACGATTTGGATTTTCTTATATTCGATAGCTGGGGTGGGATTGGTAATGGCTTCACGATACCGGCTGGTTTACTCAGAGAGCCTTTATCGGCGGCAAAATTCGCGGATTGCCTTGTTGCTAACGGCGAAGCACCGATTCCCTTAACAGGTAAACCGATACTACGTACAGGCTATCAACTTGAGAGCATCTACAACGCTTTTAATGAAATTATACCAATTGATTCCTTAGAGGGCAAGCAGGTGCTGGCTGTTTCGGGAATTGGGCAACCACGCTCGTTTGAAAAGACTATCAGGGAAGCAGGTGGAATCGTGCAAAATCACCTGGCATTTACCGACCATCATGCCTATTCCCAGAAGAATATCAGCGAAATTCGGAGAAAACTTGCAGCTTCCAGTGTGGTTTGTGTTACTGAGAAAGACTGGGTAAAGCTGAGAAAACTTGATCTGAAAGGAATCCCATTCTACGTGTTGCATGTTGGCTTTCAGATAACAGACAAAATAAAGCTTGATAAACTTCTGAATGTGTCATTGTGTGGTAAATTGAAAGATGCGCGAATAGATGTGAAGAATGAATAATGAATTCAGTGCTTTTATTATGTTAAAAATACAAAGGAGATAAATATGAGGGCAACCTTCTTGTTATCTGCCATGCTTCTGATGTTTATAACATTCAGTTGGGCAATAACCGAAACCGAACCAAACGGCACATGGGATGCTACCGGAGTTCTTTTAGTGCAAAACGGTATGCACGATGGTGATATTCCTGTTGGCAACGAAGTGGACTTCTGGAAGTTCGAATCGACTCAGGGAGACCAGATTGAAATAAATACCTGTGATGGCGGAACAAACTTCGATACCAGACTCTGGATATATGATATTGATGGAGTTACTGAACTGGAATACAACGACAACGATTGCGGACAACAGTCGAGAGTAACAATGACTACACCTGCTGACGGTGTTTATTACTTTAAAGTAGGCGGATATATTATTGCTACAGGGCACTATGAAGTAGAATTAATTGGAGCTACTCCGCTACCCCCGCCTGATTTTCCCGAACAAGCGGAAGTCCCTGATCCATCCGATGGAGCTGTAGGTGTACCTGTAAGCGGTACAATGTCCTGGACTTTTGGAGCAGATACAGATACTTATGACCTCTGGCTTGGAACGGTGGGCAATATGGTTCAAGTTGTAGCCACTGGCACAGCCGGAGCGGATGGTACACAAGGCTCCTATACTTATACCGGATTAATCGCTTCAACCCAATACGAATGGCAATTGATGCTTCACAACAGTTTACGCAATTCTACAACCGGATTACTATGGACGTTTACTACAGCATGTGGAAACATAACAACATATCCCTATACCGCTGATTTCGAGATGGGTGGGGTACTTGATCCCTGCTGGTCTCAGGCTACTGACGATGAGCGGGATTGGGATATTCATACCGGCTCAACTCCATCAAACGGAACAGGACCATCAAGCGACCATACAACTGGCACAGGCTACTACGCGTTCTACGAAACCACTAATCCTGTCTCACAGGGGGATGAATGCCATTTGTTAACCAGTTGCTTCGACCTTACAGGTTTAACTGCTCCGACAATGGAGTTCTATTATCACATGTATGGTGCGAATATGGGTACGCTTTCTATAGATATCTTTGATGTAAATGCTGGAGTCTGGACTGATAATCTCTGGACGCTTTCCGGTGATCAGGGAGATTTGTGGCAACTTGGCTCATTTGGTATTGGTGGAATGGGAGATATTATTCAGCTTCGTTTTCGCGGTAGTGCCGGAAATGGCTTTGCCAGCGATATGGCAATTGACGATATTTTTATTTTTAATCAGATTAATCCTCCGAACTGTTCTATCCCGGTATATCCATTAGATAGCGATGTTGATGTAGTTGAGGATGGTAGCCTTATTTGGAGTTCTGCTACAGGGGGTCCATCTGGATATCAGGTTTGGTTAGGTTCAGACGGGGGAGGAGCAAGCGACCCGACAAACGTCTTTGATGGATTGGACGCAGGCAACGTACTTTCTGTTGATTTCACCGGACTGGCGTATGATACGACCTACTACTGGAAGATTGTGCCTTACAACGGAAACGGTGACACAACCGGATGTTCAATCTGGTCTTTTACTACTCATACTAACCCAACTATTAACACCTGGCCATAAATAATTAATTTTAAAAATAATA
>JAIOTM010000396.1 GCA_021106755.1 Candidatus Cloacimonadota bacterium
TGCTCTTCGCTCAGTTCTACGCCAGGACCCGGATATTGTTCTGATTGGTGAAATCCGTGATCATGAAACAGCGGACATTGCCGTTAAATTTTCACTTACGGGACACCTTGTGTTTACCACTCTACATGCTAACGACTCAACTTCTACAATTACACGTCTTGTTGACATTGGAATTCCAGCGTTTCTGGTTGGCTCATCTCTCAATTTAGTGATGGCTCAACGTCTTGTACGTTTGATTTGCGAACACTGTAAATCGGATCATAAACCAAAGGATCACGAGATTCTTGAAGCTGGTCTTACTTTGGAAGAGGCGAAGGATATAAAGTTTAAAATCGGACGTGGTTGTGTGCATTGCGATAACACAGGATATAGAGGTCGTACCGGTATTTTTGAATTACTAGAAGTCAAAAAGAATATCCGTAGCCTGATTTTTGATAACCAAAACCAGGATAAAATCCGCCAGGCAGCTCTTGATAATGGTATGGTTACGCTGAACGTAAGTACTCAAAGAAAAATGAGAGAAGGCGTAACAACGATTCGAGAGGTTATTAAGTTGACCATGGCTGAGTCGGATTAGTCCAAAGGTACAAGGAATAAACTATGCCGAGTTTTCAATATATCATAAAAGATAATAAGGGAGCCAGGCTTGAAGGTATAATTCGAGCAGCTTCCATTGACGAAGCGGCAGAGAAGCTACATAAAGAGGGCGGGACAATAATTTCAGTGAAGAGTGCCGCAGAAGGTGCTTTCCGCGGAAAACTCTCGCTCTTTGATAAGGTCATGCTGACATTCTATAAGTGGAAAACTGGCGTTACACTTAAAACGCTGGTGTTTTTCACGAGACAGATGGCAACCATGTTCTCTGCTGGTCTGACAATCGAAAAATCCTTGACGGACCTTGGTCGTGAGGAGAAAAACAAGAAATTCAAAAGGGTTTTGAAGCGGCTATCCGATGATATCAAGAAAGGCTATAGCCTCTCTGAATCAATGGAACAGCATCCCGGTGTGTTTGATGCCCTTTTTGTTTCGCTGGTTAAGGCTGGCGAAGTTTCGGGTACCTTGCATACGGTTCTGAACCATCTCGCGGATTACCTTGAAAAGGTAGAAGACACACGCTTGAAGGTTAGAACAGCTATGGCTTATCCGGTATTTATCCTGTTTTTCCTTATGGCAGTTACATGGGGTATGTTTTACTACCTTATCCCTATGTTTTCTGAGGTGTATGGTCGCTTCCATGCAGACCTTCCGGCTCCCACTCTTGCGGCGATTGCTATTTCTAATTTCATCCGAACCAATATTTTTGGTACATTGGGTATTTTTGTCGGTGTTGTTATAGGTTTCTTTCTGGTTTATTTAACAGACCGTGGAAGATTCATTATCGATACCTTCAAATTACGAATGCCTGTTGTTGGAGCGGTAGTTCTCAACTCTATAATGAGCAAGTTCTGCCGGACATTCAGTATTCTTATGGCTGCTGGTGTACCGATTCTCGAAACATTGGAATTGTGTGAGAATGTTGTTGGTAACGCAGTGGTAGAATCAGCTATACGTCGGGCAAGAGTCATGGTTAAAGAAGGTTATAGTGTTGCCGGTGCATTCCGTAAAACGGGTGTGTTCCCACCAACACTGTTGCAGTTAACCGCGACTGGCGAGGAAACTGGTGATATGGACCGCTTGCTTATGAAAGCAGCGGAATTCTATGAAAAATTAGTTGATTCTGTTATTGATCGACTCACGTCACTAATTGAGCCTGTCCTGATTATTATCATGGCAACGGTTGTGGGAGGTATCATTATCGTGATTTACCTGCCAATTTTCAACCTTGGGCTTGCTATGAGTGCGGGATTGAAATAGCAGATTTACAATAACTTAAATCCTACAGCATTATGTGGATTATAGAGCACTGGTTTATCTGGTGCTCTTTTTTATTGAGAGTTTCAGAGTAGTGTAGTCTAATTGTTTCTTCTCCAACGCCACCTGACTCAAAAATGTAAACAATTTACTGTTGCGAATCACAGGCTCTAATGTCTTGTTCTGAAAGCCGTCAAGCAGGAGATCGCTGATATAACGGTGGTCGAGTTTGCGTCGGCGGTTCATGAAACTACGCTTGTCTTCTAACCAGAAAAAATAACGTTTAAGGGCATCTGAAAGGTTTCGTGTGTTAATACCTTTGTTCCGGTACAGTTTTACCATGTGATTCATCAGAATAAACAACTCATCGTAAACAGGAAATCTGCCCTGATAAATGTAATGTGGAATCTGATTAATCAACTTGTGCTTTACAAGAAGGCTACTGATTCGCCTGTAAAAGTCTTTCCCATAGCTATCTATTGGTGCCCCAGAAGGTAAATTATTGTTGTAGATACGCTTGAACTGAGATAAATGCTCAGGAAAATGCTGTTCAATAGTATCTAAAAAGAATTGCTTTTGCCGTCCGGGTCGCAGCGTTAAGGAACCAGTTAGAACAAAATCCACATTTACATCGGAGAAATGTTTGAAAGTCGCGTCTATGTGTGATTCAGAATCTCCCAGAAAGGGAATAAATGGCATTGCTGAAAGACCTGTATATATACCTCGTTTTTTGAATTCATCCAGAGTTTTAAGACGGTTTTCGATTGGGCTTGCTCCAGGCTCGAATACTTTCCGCAAGTTGTCATCCGGGTAGGTTATAGACATCATCAACACAACCCCGGTCTGACGGTGGACTTCTTCCCAGAGGTCTATATCCCGTAAAACTAACGCGGATTTTGTAATAATTACCGCGCCGAAGCGAGTCCCGGAAATTATCTTTGCTGCCTGAGCCATCAGTTGCTCTTCCGCTTCTATAGGTTGATAGGGGTCGGAAATACCTGAGCCAAAGAGGATGAAACCGTATTCCCGCTGACGGGCTAAGTCTTTCCTGAGAATTTCGGGCAGGTTTTGACGGATTACAATATCCCGCTCGAAATCACCTTCCACAAAGTAACGCTCCGCTCTGCCGTCGCAATAGCGGCAACCGTGCTCACAGGCGGCATAGGGAGAGCAACTATAACGCTCCATGTAATATGGGTCAACGTGCTTATGTTTGCGCAGTACGGTTTTTACATTTCTGAAGTGCTTGTTTATTGCTTGCGTATCCATTTCAAGCCTTTTGTCAGAGCATCGGGGTCTATAGTATGCCCCCCATTGAAAGAATGTAGTTTTACCCTGTAGCCACGCTTCCTGAGCCTGTCGAGGGCTTCTTCTGCTAAGGAGTATTCCACTCGCTTGTCTTTCTTGCCGTGAATGATATAAACAGGGATGGATTTTGCTACTTCGAGTTTCTCGTCTGACAAAGCTTCTTCGTCAAGCCAGCCGCCCATGGGAATAATCCCATCTATCAAATCGTAGTGGTTAATCCCCGCGAGAAAGGTGAAACCTGCTCCCTGTGAGAAACCGATGATATACTTCCGTTTGACCGGATATTTCTCCTCTAAGGCGATAATGACGTTACGCAGATAGGCAATAGTTTTTTCCTGAGAGATTTTCCAGTATTCAAGGGCTTTGTCGTCTCCGGTAGTCCAGCTGAATCCCCACCAGTCGCCATGTCCAAAGGCGTATGTTGCTTGCGGAACCGCGAAGATGAAGTCCCTTCGCTTCATTCGGGAAGCTACTTTAAGGAATCTGTCCCAGCTATCACCCCAGCCGTGTAAACCGATTACAATATCGTATATTTTCTTAGGATTATAATTATCCGGTAGAATAACAGCACAACGCATCAGGGTTGGTATTTCAAAGAAATGGATAGCATCGAACTCGCTGGATGCTCCTTTCTTCTCCAGCGTTTTTGTAATCTCTACGAAAGCTTCTGCCTCGCGCACCGGGTCAAAATCAGGATCGTTGAGAATATGCTCATAATTTTCATAGCCGCTGGCTACAGCCAGTTGCAGGTATTTCGCGGCAAATTTTGGCTGATTGAGCAAACCATAGCAGCAGGCAAGATTATAAAGGTTTGTAGTATTATCCCGCTGATGCTCCAGAGCGGCAAGATAATATCTCGCGGCACTGAGGTAATCCTTCTGTTTATACAGCTCTTTGGCGACTGTAGAAAGCGAATCCAGGTTTGCCGCGAAGAAATTACCTGAATTCGTGTCTAATGGGTCTATATCCGCTAAGTTTACTTCCGCGCAAGTGTATGAAAAGGCTAATAGCGTAATAATGAGATAGATTACTGCTTTCATGGCTTCCCCAACGTTTTTTTCTATTTAGATATGAGCTTATTGCTTGTCAAATGAAATGAGAATCAATTGAGATATAATTGTTAGCGTAATCGTGCTTTTCGTAGCCCAGGTGATCGGTTAGTTCACCTTCAAGCATAGTTTCGAGAAGCTGCTTACTGAACCCTCGAAGAAGTTTGTTTACATCATCAATGGTATTAAGCTTTTTCTCGGCAATTAAACGTTTGATCTTATCATCTGAAAGCATAATTCCTCCTGAGACACTATTAGTTCTTCAGGAAGTTTACACAATCTTTTTTACATTCCCTTCGTATCAGAAAAGATTATTTTCTATTTTGTTTTTTTCTCTCTCTTATTATGTTAAGCAAAGCCAGAGTACAGTCAATATCTTCTTTAAGCTCATCAGGATTTCGAGAAGGAGATTGCATGGTCTGTGCAGGATCATGAGCTTCTGTTGTATCGTGGCAGATCTGGAACAATCTAAGTAACTCATTACATTCATATAGAGAAAAGCCTACAACCTCTGATAACAAGGAAGAATTGATGTATGTTCGGAATCTTGAAATAACACCACTAAATACATCTTTTTCAATTACCCGTTCCAGTGTAGCTCTTAACTGGCTGTACACGTTTGCAATAGCTTTTTTATTATCCTCAGAAGGAATTGCATTCCATACTGATTCAATCTCTTTACAACGTTTTGCTAATTTATCTAATCTTTCCCGAGGGTTCTTGAAATCCCATGGTAAGCCATCTTGAACATAACCGGGAGCTCCATTGTTCCATTCGAGAAACCTATATTCAGTATTAATACTAAGTTGGTCTGAATATGTTTTGAGATCATTAAGAAAAACAGCATCGTGCGTAAATATTATCACCTGACGTAACTTGCCTTCGTTTACGAGCCTTTTTGCAATAGTATTTCTATAAAAATGGCCTAAAGATGAAACTGGATCATCAAAAATAAGTGTAGATTTATGGTTTGCTTGAGATAATTCTGCAAGAAATGCCGCAAGAGCAATACAACGTTGTTCTCCATCGCTTGCGATTTTATGTATTTTTTCATTTTCGTTTTTCTTTAATTTGAGTCCAAAGATAGTATTCCCTTTACTTTCAGAAATTTTTTGAAGTTTCACATCTATTGTACTAAGATTCAATTTTTTAAGCTCTTTATCAAAACAATTACAATAGGTATCTGTTACTACTTCTTTTGTAATATCTCCATTTTTTGTGGTAATGAAAGCAGATGTACTTTTAATGCATTCTTTCAATTTTGCAATGGACTTAAATCTTTTGATTTGATTTTCAACACTTGCCATTGTTTTTTCTAAAAGAAGCCTATCTGTTAACTCATTTTTTTCAAGCTCTAATATTTTACGTTCCGATGGATCATTCGCTGATACTTCAGTATTCGCTCTTTCTATTAATGTCTCAATATACTCATTGAGTAATTCTATTGGAGAAGTACAAAGGCGGGTGAGCGTTGGTTTCCAAATCTCCGATTTGCAGATTTCTTGAATTTCTTCCAGCCTTTGGCGACTTGTTTTCAGGAATTGTTCTATTATCTGCTGAGATTCTTTTGAAATATATTGTAAATCGGTTTTTACTTTTTCATGCTCTTCTTTTATTGGTTTGAGCTTAGTATAAGTATCCAACAAGTTCTTCAGAATGTTCCTTGACTTTCTTGCTTTTTCCTGGCTATCATCTTGAACAAAATTGAGGAAATTCTTCAGTCTATTTTGAGCATCTTCTTCCAATACTTGTTGGCAAAAAACACACTTAGCTTTGTCAACAAAGGGGAATTCTTGTTCAGGATAAGCCTTAATTTCAGAAAATTGCCTTGCAGCATTCCAAAGTTGTTGCCACTCAGTCTCTCCAGTTCCATTTAAGCAATCCCCAAACCGATTTTTAGAAAAATCTATTGCGCATTTTTCTGCATGTTTCGCTTTTTCAAGGCTATCTTTTAAAGCAGTGACTTCAGTATCCTGTAGCTTATTATCAATGGATTTAATCATTTCAACAAATTTCTTTAATCTTTCAACTGAGGCTTTTGTTTCATT
>JAIOTM010000162.1 GCA_021106755.1 Candidatus Cloacimonadota bacterium
ATCAAATTCTGTAATGGCATCAAGAAATGCGGTCATATTAAACGATGACTGGAGCACAAGTCCGCCGCCGCTTAATACGGTTGAATTCATAATATGAACCTGGGCAAAAACATGATTGAGTGGTAAAAAGCAAAGTGCCCGGTCTGTATGGATAGACCTTTCATTGTGTGCAACATTAAATGCCGATGCTATAATATTCCAGTGGCTCAGCATCACGCCCTTGGGAACACCCGTTGTCCCACCAGTGTAAAGGATGGCGGCCGTGTCTTCCGGCTCCCTGTCAACAGTGTTAAATACATCGCAGCTATTGGAGATCAGGGTTGAATACGCTTGATCAAAAGGCTCGGTAATTGTGTGTGAGATAAAAGATTTTTCACCGATATCGGATAATTTTGTCGTGTCTGTAAACAGTATTTTGGGCTTGCAATCCTCCAGGACAGGTGCCAGTTCGCTTTTGGTCATTGAATGGGGCAAGGTAACAGCCACAGCACCGATTTTTAGAATACCAAAATAGTAAGCAATCCACGAACAGGAATTGGGCAGGCAAATGGCAACATGATCTCTGGGTAACACCCCAAGTTGGGTGAGCAAGCCTGCAATTTGATCGGCTTGTGTATCCAATTGCCGGTATGTTAATTGGCGATTTTCATCAATCAAAGCCAGATGATCGGGGAAGTGGAAGGCAGCGGCTTTTAAATTATCGGCTATATTCATTTTTGCCCTCTTTCGTGTTACCGGAAAACCGTCTGAAAGTTTTACGGGTGGTTATTTTTTATAAATTCTAACAAGCGTTAGTTTTTTTTACCGCCTGATAAATAACTAAATAACATGTCAATAAATGAGCTGTCAATAATTATTTTTCAAAACCTGGCGATTTGTTTCCAATAGGTTTCAATTTTCATTAACCGTTTGAAAATATTCGGTATTCAGCCCTTAAAAAACAAATTCCGTTGGCGGCCTCAAAGGCATCCCATATGGATTTAATATTTCCATATGGAGTTTGTTGACATTAGGGATAAATACAGGGATGCTTTTATACATCCATTCCTGCATGATGTCCTTGATAGATGGCCGTTGTAATATTTGATACCTTTGCGCAGTCTCCAACTATCATTACAATTGGAGCTGCATCCACAAGCTGCTCCACTACATCTCTTCTTGGTTTTTGACCCAAAGCACAAATAATTGTTTCACCTGCTATTAGTAATTCTTCACCTGCTTGATTTTTACACACGACACCATTTTCAGATATATTCAGGCCGAGATGATTTTTATAAACGCTAATCCCACACCTTTCAATTTCTTCTAATAATAATGGCCTGTGACGGATATTTGCATCTGGTGCCAGTGCATCATTCATTTCAATCAAACTCACTTCTTTTCCCTCTATCGATAGATGAAGCGCTATCTCACAACCGGCTAATCCACCACCAAGAACAACAACTTGATCTTGAATTTGATCTAAGTTGTGATGATATTCATTAACGATGAAAACATGATCTTGATTTAATCCTTTAATTGGTGGTAAAAACGGCTCCGAACCAGCTGCAACGATTACAACATCAGCATTTTCTTTCTCTGCATATGCCTGATCAACTGCTGTCTTTAATCGTATTTCTACATTTTCTTCTTGGGCTATTTTGCCTAATGTAACGCCTAATCTATACATTTCATACTTAAAAGGTAACGCTTGTTCACCAACTAAAATACCACCTACTTCATTACTTTTTTCACAAAGAATTACTTTATGACCTCTTCTGGCGGCAGTTACTGCCGCCTGTAAGCCACCAGGACCTGCACCAACAACTAAAACTTTCTTTTTCTTTGCAGCCTCTACAATTTCAAGGCCATCCATCTCTCGACCGATGAGTGGGTTTACCGTACAACGTCTGGTAGACGTTTCTGCTCTTTCTGACATACATGTAAAACATCTTAAGCAATGTATGATTTGATCATCTTTGTTCCTCATTACTTTTTTAGGTAATTCAGGATCTGCCAGTAACGCTCTTGCCATAACGACAATATCCGCTTTTCCTGAAGCAATAATTTCTTCCATTTTTTCAGGATCATTTAATCCACCAACCGTTGCTACCGGGATACTTACATGTTTTTTGATTTCTTCTGCCAGATAAACATTAGGTCCATGTGGTAAAAACATAGATGGATGTGTTTTACCAAAACCACGGTGATATGTACCTGCTGAAACATGCAATAAATCGATTTTATCTTCTATAGACTTTGCTATTTTGATACCATCTTTTAGATCATAGCCACCTTCAAATAATTCAGAGCCACTCATTCTAAATTCAATGGGGAATCCTGGTCCAACAGCTTTTCTAATACTCGTTATAATTTCACTGGCAAAACGGATACGATTTTCTAAACTACCACCATACTTATCTTTTCTTTTATTAAAATACGGTGATAAAAATTGATTGATTAGCCACCCATGTCCACCATGTACCATAACCATTTCAAATCCGGCTTTTTTTGCCAAAGCTGCTTTTTCACCATAGGCTTTAATTATATCTTGAATGAGTTCTTCAGTTAATTCCTTGACTTCGAGGCCATCAGGTCTCTTTCCTTTGCTTGGTCCCCATTGTGCCATATCTCTCTTTTTATCTTTATCAATCAAATAGGTTCCGGCATATTGCCCTGAATGTGATAATTCTACACTGGCAATGGCTCCATGTCGTCTAATTGCATCTGCTGTATAAGTGAAGCTTGCTAACGAATTTACCGTTTGCAAATCCAAGTGGTACATATGTGACGCTTCTGTCTCTGGATGAACCACAAGCTCGCTAACCGTTACATTTGCTACGCCACCTTTGGCTCGCAATTCGTAAAATGCCGTTGATTTTGGACCTATAGTACAATCTGCTGTAATATCAGTCCCACCCATTGGTGCGCCAAACATTCTATTTCTAAAGTAAATATTACCTATTTTAATTGATTGACATAAATTTGGATATTTTCTTTCCATCTCTTTTCTCCACTAAATTCCCCGATATGCTTCATTGCAGCCTGGGCTTACTTTGGCACCTAGAGGACCATTCTCGGTTTTTTTGTCATCTCTTTTG
>JAIOTM010000043.1 GCA_021106755.1 Candidatus Cloacimonadota bacterium
CGACTGCATCAGCACATCGACAGCCATGTCTAAATCGGCATTAGCTTTAGCGTATAGTTGCCCTTTTTCATCCCGGAACCATTTAACCTTCTTGACTATCACTTTATATCCAAAATCGCGTAACGACGCGTGAAAACTCTTGCTTTTACGATTATATTCCTGATTTGCTTTAGCTTCTTCCTCATCAAAGGCAACATACGCGTTAAGACGCATTGCCACTCCGTTGTTCCGTGCCGCGAATTCACGCAACACATCATAGTGCATTCCAAAGCCACCATTCACCTGAATATTAGATACATCGACATATACCCCAACTTTCAAACTTCCTGCTTCCATAATAATCTCCTTGCTATCTTCAAAACTTTTTTCAGATAGAAATGTTTCCTCTGTAGTTGTTATTGAGTCCATTTCTGTTAATCTCTGTTCGTTTTAAGTACCGCGAGAAACGCTTCCTGAGGTACATTGACTGAACCAATTTCTTTCATCCGTTTTTTTCCTTCTTTTTGTTTTTCGAGTAATTTCTTTTTCCTGGTAATATCGCCTCCATAGCACTTGGCTGTAACATTCTTTCTCATCGCCGAAATTGTACTTCGGGCTATAATCTTTGCTCCAATGCAGGCTTGCAACGCAATCTTGAAGAGGTGGCGGGGTATTTCATCTCTGAGAGTATCCGCGACACTCTTTCCCCAATTATAGGCTTTGTCTTCGTGACACATAAAGCTCATTGCGTCAACCCGTTCGCCGTTTATAAGTATATCGACCTTAACAATATTAGCCTTGCGGTAATCCAGAAACGAGTAATCAAGTGAAGCATATCCTTTACTTACAGATTTCAGTCTATCGTAAAAATCGAAGATTATCTCCAACAAAGGCATCTCATAATGAATAGCCACCCTCTTTTCATCAATATACTGCATATCTTTCTGGATTCCACGCCTGTCCATTGCCAGTTTCATAATATTACCAACAAATTTTTCCGGCACCATGATTTCAACACTCATGAACGGCTCATCAACTTCAGTAATTCGTGCGGGGTCAGGAAATTCCACAGGATTATTGATGCTCTTTACCGTTCCATCCGTGAGGCTTACATTAAACGTTACGCTGGGAGTTGTTGTAATTATTGGCAAATTGTATTCACGAAGAAGCCGTTCTTTGACTATCTCCAGATGCAACATACCGAGAAAACCGCAACGAAACCCGAATCCCAGTGCCATAGAGCTTTCTTTTTCATAAACGATAGAAGAATCGTTAAGTTTCAGCTTGGCTAAGCTCTCCAGCAAGTCCTGATAGTCCTCTCCATTAAGGGGAAATATTCCACTGTAAACCATGGGTTTAGGTTCCTGAAAACCTTCCAGTGCTTTTTTGCATCCGTCTTTGATTGTGGTAATGGTGTCGCCTACGCGAGCTTCCGAAACATCCTTGATACCAGAGATAATATAGCCAACTTCCCCGGCAGAAAGCGATGTGCCAGGAATAAGCTGTAATCCAAGATGTCCTATTTCTTCCACTTCGTATTGCTTACCAGTTGAAAACAGTTTCACAGCGTCGCCTTTTTTTAAAGTGCCTTCATACATACGAATAAGCACAACAACGCCACGATAAACATCGTAGTAAGAATCGAATATCAACGCTTGCGGAGGATTTTCCCTGTCACCATCCGGAGCAGGAATATACTTTGCTATGCCTTGCAGTAAAGAATCAATACCTGTACCCATTTTAGCACTGATACAAAAAACCTCAGATTCATGCACGCCAAGTGTTTCGCTGACTTCGTGAACAGCACCTTCTACATCGGCACCTGGAATATCTATCTTGTTTATTACCGGGATTATTTCCAGATTATTGTCCAGAGCGAGATAAAGATTACTCATTGTCTGTGCTTCAATTCCCTGAGAAGCGTCAACGAGAAGCAAAGCTCCTTCGCAGGAAGCCAGACTACGGGAAACTTCGTAAGAAAAATCCACATGTCCAGGTGTGTCTATCAGGTTATAAACATACGTTTTATTATCGTGCTCGTATTCCAGCCGAATCGCGTGAGATTTGATAGTGATACCTTTTTCACGCTCTAAATCCATGTCATCAAGAACCTGAGCTACTCCGGCTCCGCGATTAATTACATGGGTCTCTTCTAACAGGCGATCTGCCAGTGTAGATTTCCCATGATCAATATGAGCAATAATGCAAAAATTCCGAATCAGTTTGCGTTTCATTCATTACCTCAGACTACCAACTCTTACTTCTGAAAAATAATGTCAATTGTTTTCGGGAAGCCATTCAGCAAAAAATGTTGACAATTATAGTGTGGAAGGGACTTTATTGAATCGGGTAACAAAGGAGAGAAATTATGAAACAACACCTGATGCTGATATTACTGATTATAGGATGTAGTTCTTTACTTGCTCAGGGTGTACAACCAGTAGGTAACGGTACTGAATACGATCCGTATCAAGTGGCAAATATCGATAATTTGGTTTGGCTTAGTTGCAGCTATAGCTGGCATAATCACTATATTCAAACTGCCGATATTGATGCATCAGCATCTCAAATAGAACCAATAGGCAATCAGCTCGGTTGTTGTTATTTACCTTTCTCAGGGGCTTATAATGGTCAGGGGTTTGTAATCGATGGACTGACTATATGCAATCCTCAGGATATGCATCAGGGCCTTTTTGGTTATGCTGAATACGCAATAATTGAAAACCTGGGGCTAACTAACGTTAGTATAATCGGCAACTATGGTGTTGGCGGGTTGGTGGGTGAAGTTATGAGTACGACCGTTTCTAATTGCTATATTGCAGGCAATATCAGCGGTGAGGTAAGTGTAGGGGGTCTGGTAGGTAGAGCATTCGATTCAATAATTTCTAACTGCTATAGCACAGGTGATGTAAGCGGGGATTCAGTAGTAGGAGGCCTATTGGGTGATTTATGTTCTCATAATTCTACAGCTTTGCTTAGTGATAGCTATAGCCTTTGTAATGTAAGCGGTAATGACAAGGTAGGTGGATTACTGGGATATATATATAGCTCGGGTATGATTTCAAATTGTTTTTATAACTACGAAACCACGCAGATAAATGGTGAGCACTTGATTTCTATAGGAGCTTTGAATAGTATAAAATTTGAAATCTGGCGAAATAATAGCTTCTTCCTCAATATCAACGACTATTTAACTCTCAGTGGCAACGAATATCTCATTTCTTCAATAGATGATTTGAAGGATTTACTAGCATTTGGACAGAATCCTCTGATAAATTTCCGGTTGGATACAGATTTGGATTTAGCAGGTGAAGCAGGATTCTATG
>JAIOTM010000326.1 GCA_021106755.1 Candidatus Cloacimonadota bacterium
CAATTGTTGATGCCAATCCTGCTGCAATCAAAATGATCGGTGCTCCTAAAGAAAAGATTATCGGTCATGTGTGCCATAAATATATCTGCCCTGCGGAAAGGGGAAAATGCCCGATTACCGATCTTGGGCAAAAAGTGGATAACTCAGAACGTATATTGCTTACGGCAAAGGGAGAAATCCCCGTTATGAAAACTGTTACCACCGTACTCTTGGATGGTAAGGAATGCCTGTTAGATAGTTTTATTGATATCACAGAGAGAAAAAAACTCGAAGCCCAACTTCAGCAAACCCAAAGAATGGAAACCATTGGCACCCTTGCAGGCGGGATAGCCCATGATTTTAACAATATTCTTTTTCCCATTTTAGGTCATACTGAGATGCTGTTAGAAGATGTTCCTGAAAATAGTCCATTCCGAGATAGCCTGAAAGAAATTTATACCAGTGCTCTGAGAGCAAAAGAGCTGGCAAAACAGATCCTTACATTCTCCCGGCAAGATACCAATGAATTAAAATTGATGAAGATGCAGCCGATTATTAAGGAAGTATTGAAACTTATCAGATCTACAATCCCCACAACAATCGAAATCAAACATAATATTCAATCAGACTGTGGTGTGATCAAAGCAGATCCAACCCAAATTCATCAGATAATAATGAATCTGATAACCAATGCTTATCATGCTATGGAGGAGACCGGAGGGGAGTTAATAGTAAGTTTGAAAGAAATGGAACTCGGAGCACTTGATCTAATTAATCCGGATATGAAACTTGGGGGTTATGTTTGTCTAACTATAGCTGATACAGGGATAGGCATGGATAAAAATTTAATAGAAACAATCTTTGACCCCTTTTTTACTACTAAAGAACAAGGCAAGGGCACTGGGATGGGATTGTCAGTTGTTCACGGTATTGTTAAAAGCATGAATGGGGCTGTTCAGGTATATAGCGAGCCAGGTGAAGGGACTCAATTTCATGTGTACCTGCCATTGGAAAAGAGTTCTTCTGAAAAGCAAGAGATCCACCAAATGGAAGAACCAATCCAGGGTGGAATGGAGCGAATCCTGCTTGTCGATGATGAAGACACTATTGTCACAATGGAAAAGTTGGCGTTGGAGCGCTTGGGTTATCAAGTTACTTCACATACCAGCAGCATCGAAGCCCTTGAAGCCTTCCGCGATAGTCCCAATAAATTTGATTTGGTCATCACTGATATGGCAATGCCGAATATGCCTGGAGATAGGCTGTCGGCTGAATTGACCAAAATACGTCCTGATATGCCTGTATTACTTTGTACAGGATTCAGTGAAAACATGTCTGAGGAAAAGGCGGCATCTCTGGGTATTAATGGTTTTCTTTTGAAACCAATTGTAATGAAGGAGCTTTCTCAAAAGATACGTGAAGTGCTGGATGATAAGCTACGTGCCGATCAAAATTGATTATCTAAGCCGTGAATATCTTGGAATCAACTCATTTCAGAATCACAAAACTTCAAAAATGGAATTTTATGAATACTAAAATTAATTTTAATTCTCGATCATCCCTATTATTGTCCTACTTTTGGTACTTCACAATAGCCTGGACTATCATTGTGATCGGTTTTTTGCTGTTCGGTATTGTTCAAATACGATCCGTCCAACAAACAATGATCAAAAAAGAAGCACAAGCGAATTTTAACAAAGATCAAGCTTTAAGGTTTGGGTCTGCAACACATGGTGGCGTATATGTACCAGTATCAGATGAAACGCAGCCAAATCCGTATTTAAGACATGTTAAAGACCGCGATATTGAAATTTCGGACGGCAAAATTCTAACATTGATGAATCCGGCATACATGCTCCGTCAGACTATGGAAAATTATGAAATCCTTTATGGTGTACGTGGCCATATCACAAGCCTTAAATATTTCAGACCGGAAACAGCACCGGATGAATGGGAAAAATCGGCTCTTCGGAATTTTGAGAAAGGTACGAAAGAAATTTCTGAATTTACCAAAATAGACGAAAAATCATATTTCCGCTATATGTCCCCAATGATTGTAAAGAAGGGTTGTTTGAAGTGTCACGGGCACCAGGGATACCAAGTTGGAGATATCAGAGGGGGAGTCAGTATTTCTGTACCAATGGCACCGTATCTTGCCAATCAGAATCGACAGACTATAGCATATATTCTTTCATTAGGTTTATTGTGGTTGCTCGGTGTTGGCGGACTTGTTTTGGCGGGGTGCGGGATTAAACACAGAACCCGGGAAAGAGATCAAGCAGAGTCGGAACTTCAAAAAGCTCACGATGAATTAGAAAAAAAAGTTATAGATCGTACAGCTAAACTTGCAACTATAAATAAAGAATTATACCAAGAAATAAAAGACCGCAAGCAAGTCGAAAAAGAACGAGAACAATTGATAAAAGAACTGAGGGAAGCACTTGAGAATGTCAGGACATTAAGCGGTTTGATTCCGATTTGTGCACATTGCAATAAAATTCGGGATGACAGAGGATATTGGAATAATTTGGAAGGATATATCCAAACTCATTCTGATGCAGAGTTCAGTCATGGTATGTGCCCTGAATGTTCAGAAAAACTTTACGGCAAAGAGGATTGGTATATTGAAATGAAAAAAGAGAAGAGCCAAGAGGAATAATGGTTAGTGGGTCTTGCGAGCCATATCATATGTATGGTACAAATTATTGGTAGATTTGGAATACTGTAGTATTCTGCTCCAAGCATCAAGTTCCTTTCGACATAAAATGAGGTCTAACATGACTGAAAAAGCCACTTATGAAGAATTAGAGCAAACTGAATCTGACCTTAAAAAAAGTAAAAATGCATTACAGGAGACCGAACAATTTTTGGTCAGTATTTTCGAAAGCATTCAGGATGGTATTAGTATCCTGAATACTGACTGTTCCATACGTTATGTTAATGACGTTATGAAAAAATGGTATTCAGAAAAGCTCCCTCTTGAAGGCAAAAAATGTTTCGAGGCTTATCATGATGCCAACAAGCCCTGTGACCATTGTCCTACATTGCGCTGCCTCGAATCCGGGAAGACTGAAATAGATATTGTTTCTGGGCTTTCTGGTTCTGATGTTGAATGGATTGAATTATACAGCTATCCGATATATCACGCTGAAACAGGAAAAATAACTGGGATAATCGAGTTTGCAAGAGACATAACCCAACAAAAGAGGGTAGAGACGAGCCTGCTGGAAAGTGAGGAACGGTTTAAAACACTTTCTACTCTCACTTTCGAGGGGATATTGACTCATCATAATGGTGTGATCATAGATTCAAATAGAGCGGCTACGAAGATACTTGGTTATACCAGAGAAGAATTGATTGGCGAAAACATAATTCAATTATGTGTTCCACAAGAATATCATGCAACCATAAAAGAAAACATTGTTAAAAGTTGCGCAAAACCATATGAGGTGATGGCAAGAAGAAAGGATGGAACATTATTTCCTGTAGAAATTGAAGCCAAAGATATAAAAAAGAATAATAAAATATTTCGAGTAGCAGCAATACGGGATATTACCGAGCGCAGGCAGGCAGCGGAGATACTGCGGGAAAGTGAGGAAAAGTATAGGCAATTGTTCGAGTTGGAATCAGATGCTATTTTTCTCATCGAAAAGGAAACAGGAAAAATTCTTGAGGTCAACACATCCGCGACCAAAATTTA
This sequence comes from Candidatus Cloacimonadota bacterium, assembly GCA_021106755.1. Taxonomy (GTDB): domain Bacteria; phylum Cloacimonadota; class Cloacimonadia; order Cloacimonadales; family JAIOQZ01; genus JAIOTM01. The sequence goes on from JAIOTM010000326.1 coordinate 3,680, forward strand.
TGGCTTCAGTCGGGAAGAATTGCTGACAATGAAAAACATTGATCTATCTGCTGAACCAGAAAAAACAAAAGAAGCTACCCGGGATCAGCTGAACCAGATTCCTATCCGATATCATCGAAAAAAAGACGGCTCAGTCTTTCCTGTGGAAATCACAGCAAGCCATCTTAACTGGCAAGGAAGAGAGAGTCATATTGCCGCCATCCGTGATATCTCATTTCGAGTTAAAACTGAAATGGAGCGTGATAGGCTGGAAAAAGAACTATATCAAGCCAGGAAGATGGACTCACTTGGCACCCTGACCGGTGGTATAGCTCATGATTTTAATAATTTACTTTACATGATTGTCGGTAACACTGAACTGGCACTTGAAGACGTCCCTAAATGGAATCCTGTACATTCAAACCTTGAAGAAATTAAATCTGCCAGTCTCAGGGCAGCAGGCATTGTTAAACAACTACTCAACTTCAGCCGTAAAACTGATCAGGAAATGAAACCAATCGGTGCCATTACCGTTATTAAAGACGCACTTAAATTTATGAGATCAACCATTCC
>JAIOTM010000201.1 GCA_021106755.1 Candidatus Cloacimonadota bacterium
AATCCTTGCCAGCCGCATTGAGATTCCAAAGAAATCCGGGATGTTGTTAACTAACCGGAGGGAGCAGATAATAGCCAGTGAGTGGATTGCTTTTCATCTCGCTAACGAGCATCATCTTGGTGATAGGACTTTCAACCTTGTCGATATCTTTGCCGGGGCGGGAGATGTACGTAGTAAGGAATTCAGGCTGCAATCATCCCTGCAAGCTGAAGCTAAAGCGGAAGCTTTGTGGCGAAAGCATCAACTGACCGACGCGAAAGTAATTGGATTTCACATTGGAGCCAGTCGCTCCAACAAAGCCTGGGCACCTCAGAAGTTTAAGAGTGTAATTCAACATTTACTCGACACTACAGATAACCAGATAGTTCTGTTTGGCGGGTATAATGAGATAGGGCTGAAAGATGATTTTCAGGATATTTCTTCCACCCGGTTTACCGACCTGATTGGTGAGAGTAATCTTGACGAGTTAATCGCGTTAGTACGCCGGGTTGACCTGTTTGTTACTAACGATACCGGTCCAATGCACATAGCCGCGGCAACTTGTTGTAAAATTCTCAATCTCTCGCTGGGTCCGGTCAGCTTCTGGGAAACTGGTCCCTATATTGATGGCGCGTTTATTATGCAGGCTGATATTGATTGCCATCCCTGTAGTTTCAGCAAGTCCTGCTATCATCAACGCTGTCATGAAATTATCACGCCTGATGCTGTCTGCCGTACTATTATCGCAATCATGGGCGAACAACCTTTACCGCCAATAGATGGCGTACTTACCTGGAAAGCCGGGCGGGATATTTTTGGTCTGATGCATGCATTGCCAACAGCGAAACGTCCTATCCGACCACGGGAGTTTTTATTCGAGTGTAAACGGGCAGTCTGGGCAATGACCCTTCTTAAAAATCTGCAACCCGACACTGACTGGGTAAAAAAGTATATGCAGTATCTGACAACGGATTACGAGCTTGTCCCCTATGCGGATAGAGAAATTCTTGCGGAGTTAGAGTCCCTGCAAAAGCAGGCTACCGAATACGCGGCAAAACTTTGTGAAATCGCGCGTGAATCGGGAGGGACAAAAAAATCCATTGACAAAATCAAAACCCGCTGGAGTAGTGCTAAAGTTATTAAAGATAGAATGTTTGCTCACTCCCGCCAATTAGATGTTGTTTACGATTTTTATCATTACGCAACATTTCGGGAAACAGCTATTTCGAGCAATGGTTTACAGGAACAAATTCGGCAGACTGCTGCGATTTATTCTAATCTATCGTTGCAGTTAACCGCCCTAACGCGTATTCTGAAGGAGAAATAATGAAAGTATTGATTAACGGCAAAGAATTTTCGATAGAACAAAACGCTACCGCACCACTGCATACTATTCTGGAAAAACTAGGAGACCTGATTGACGGGAAATCGGTTGTTACCAGCGTATCCATAAGCGGTAAAGCCCTGGAGGGTAACTGGTTCAACTCCACAGATAAAATCTACGTAATGCCAGACGACTTGTTAGAACTCACCACCGAAAGTGCTGTTGCTCTCGGACTTCGGGTGTTTCAAAATACAAAGGAAGACTTCCTGATGATATTGAAAGAGCTTGGAAACTGTGCAGAGATGTTCCGGGTTGAGAACGAAGCAGATGCTAACGCTACTTTTGCCAGGTCTATTACTAATTTGCGTACATTTTTCGATATTCTACAACAATCTCACCACTTACAGGGAATCAAAGTAGAAGAGCTTACGATTGAGGATGTTTCCGCGGAAATCTTTATGTCTGATTTTGGCAAAAAGTTGTCCGACCTGATTGATATCCAGCAAAACAAAGACTGGATAATGCTGGCAGATGTTATTGAATATGAGATGCTTCCTATGCTTAAAAAGGTGGAAACGCTCTTTAATTAGTCACGCAGGTTGAATTGAATGTGAATTAGTTTTTTAGTGCATTGAGTTTCTTGCGGGTATGGGCGGCTATTTCACGAGGAAGACAGAACCAACTGTCTTTCCATTGAGTAAGGTGTTTCAATAATTTTTCGTAAACCTTTAGATTACCGGGTTCCATAAGATAATCGGGATGAGTAATAAGCAGAACCACTCCCTTGTGATTTCTTACCCAGTCTGCTTTTCGTTTCCAAAGATTGCAATTCTTTTGTTTGAGTACATAAAAAAGTGTATGATCCTGCGGTAGCGTGTAAGGAAGCTCAATCAGTCTGCCAGCCTGAAAGGGCCATATAGAGCCAGTACCGCCCGGCATAGGTTGGTAAGGGTCATAATCAAAGCAGGACGCGTCATAGTCAGTGTCTAATTGTTGAAGCCAGCTTAAATTACGTTGCACCATAGGTGAGCGGAATCCACATGTGTTGTAACACTTTGCCGCCAGATTGATTTTCAGCATTCTGCTATTGAACTCAGCTTTCGAGAAATAGAGTTTTCCATCGTGATTGTAGCCGTGGATGCCAATTTCATGCCCGGTGTTTCGTAGTTCTTCTAAAAGCCGCGTATCAATATTGTAGAGGTTGGGAACAAAATTCCAGGAGGAAGTTATGCCATATTCAGCTTCCAGTTCAGTCACTTTCGGAATGAAATCGCATACTGCTTGTGTTTCTACATCGTGGGTCATCACTACCGCACTTTGGTAGCGATTACCTCCAGGGGACATTGGGTAGAATGAGGAAACACTCTTTTTCGGGAGGTGTTGTTCAATCCAATTGACTAACGAGTCATCAATATAGTCCGGCTTACACTGGATTTTACTGGTAACTCGTTCCTGCAACCAATGGCGAAGTGGTAACGGCATTAAGGGGCGGGCAAATCGGTAGTATATCCGCTTGAGCAGACTGATTTCCCCAATTGTGCCAATTTCGAGCAGACGGCGGGTAATCTCTGGATTATCTCCGCCGGAAAAAGGCAACCGGACAGGTAGGATGTCAGCCTTTTTTTCGCCACTCATAGAGCTTTGTGAGAAGTTTGAAAACTGTTGGATAACCGATATTCCGCCAACGTCCGTATTCGACAATTTTACCGTGAAATTTCTCCTTGAATTTACCCGGTCCATAGAATTGTCCTTTCAGGCTACCCCCTCCGAAATCAAAAAGGGATAATTCCAAATCGCAACCGTGGGCGATGGTTGCCCACGCAAGGGCTTCGTTGGGGTAGTATTTCGAGAATGCTCTGTCTGAAGCGGCGTACCAGTCAAATAATGTCTCAGCGTAGGGTAAGCTGAATCTCGCGCCAATCATTTTCTCTTCAAGAAAAGCACCAATCGCGTAGATTTTTCCTGAAGGTTTGAAGACTTTCCATGCTTGATGGAAGATGTTTTGACCGATAAATGGGATATTTTTGTTGTTGTAAAGTTTCTCCATCATGTTGACAGCTTTAAGAAATTCCTGCTCAGTCAGTTCACGGATGACAACGCCCTTTTTCTCTGCTTTACGAACATGGTTACGGGCATATTTGCTGATACATTCCCAGATGGATTCTTTGCCTTTGCTCAAATCAACTATGTAGTTTTGATAGGGGAAATATTCCCAGTTCCTGAAGCTTTCGGGGGAAATCTCAGACAAAAGTGGTTCATGGTTGCGGATTTCCACAAAAAGAGCATGTTTTTTTCCGAGTTTTCGCAAATTCTCCAATACTAACGAGAGACCTTTTTTGCCTGTTTCGTTATTGGAAAATAGAGGAGCACCGTAGAGCAATATTCGATTCAAAAATCGCATTGATACTGCCGATTTAACTTTAACCAGCACTCCGAAAGCAGCTGCGCATATCTTATCATTATCGTAAGCAATTACCGGAAAAACACGATAGCCCGAACGTTGAAAAATCCGGTTCATTTCTAATGAGTGAAAAATATTGCGTAGAGAAAACTGCTGCTCGAACTCACCCCAGACAACTTCTTCAGGGAGATTGTGGCTTATATTAATCGTCATCGACTTTCAGGAACCTGGGAATAGAAAATGAGTAATTCCCTTTCACATGTACTTCCCAAAGGATTCTTGGAACAAGGATAAACAAGGCTTTTAATCCATTTACAAGGTCTTGTTTTACCAATTTTTTAGGGTCTTGAAAAACTCGCCACAACCACCAGAGAGACAAATGCTGAAAGAACCTGGGGGGACGATTTTCCTTTCCTGATATAAAATCTATAGTAGCTCCTGAGTGGATAATAATCCGGCTATCAACCCGCTTCTTGCAGTTGTGGGCAAAAAGCTCTTTCTTTGGGGAAGAAATACCAACACATAAAATATCTGGTTTAAGTTCATTTATCAGGGCAATTGCTTTTTCGTCGTTCTGCTCTCCCCAGTAATCCCATAATCCATCGAGAATATTAGCATCAGGATACTTCTTACGCAAGCGTCTGGTTGCCTCATCATTACTTTCCTGAGTCGCCCCCAGCAACATGACTGAGTATCCTTTTTTATCCGCGAGTTCACAACAGCTTAAAACTATATCCGGGATTGGAAAGTAGGTGTAGTTATTAAATCCCAGCAGTTTCATCAGAAAGTAAAAACCTTTACCATCGCAAACCTGAATATCCGATTCCTGATGTAATGGGAACAACCCTCGCATTTGCTGGAACAGATAGAAGATAGTAAGTGAATAACTGTGAATATCTATAGTCTTTCTGGTTTTAATAACTGAGTCAAGCTCGTCCATTAAATCTTGTTTGCTGGGGAAATGTGATATTTTAAGACCTAAAAACGTTGAGGTGAATAAGCTCATTGGAAACCTTCTATTATTTTGTATCAGTCCAGATTTCGACATTGTTCAAGCCAATTATGCATGTTTTTTAAGTAGATGTCAAGCCGGAAATTCTCATCAAAACGCTTCCGATTTGCCTGTCCGAATTTTTTCAGCAACCC
>JAIOTM010000060.1 GCA_021106755.1 Candidatus Cloacimonadota bacterium
ACGTAAGCCCGAAGCTTTCATTGTTTCAATAATTTCATCACGAGTTGTTTCTTCCAGTGATTTTCTCAGAGCGGTATAGCCTTCGCGTTCAACATACTGGTCAATTGAACCCGGATCAATCACCCCACAGTTTCGCAGCACAATACGCTTTTGCATTGTGAAGTAGGGGGTATCAGCTTCGGAGTTGAAATTGTCTGTCAGCCACTCTTTAACTGGCTGATTATTATTAATATGTTCTTCGACTATGCGCTTCACCATATCTGGCGTAACTTGTTTATAGAGCCAGCTTTTGTCGTTGTTTCTCAGTTCCACCAGCACTTCGTTGTAGCACATACCCATACAACCAGTTTCGGTTAATTCGACCGGAAGGTTTTCAACCTCTTTTTGAAATGCTTTGTAGACGGCTTCTCCACCCGCAGAGATGCCGCATGTTCCTAAACCGACCATTAGTTTCATGTGAATTTCTCCATTGTTATTAATTACTTAACGATTTATCTGCACGGAAACCAAAAATAGCGAGAAGCGGGGTTAAAATCCCGCCAATCGCTTAAAAGTGTGTGTTTATCAGAGATTCTCATCAGGATATTCTGATAGATGTCTCAATCCAGAACTTTCCGGTTTGGCAAAACAACATATAGTAAATTAGTTAATCCTGTACTTTTTCAATATTTGCGCAATCTTGTCCGAAGTCAGATTTCCATAAGTTTCATCGTTAACCATCATAACCGGGGCGAGAGAACAACATCCCAGGCAGGCTACCGACTGTAGAGAAAAGAGGTTATCATCGGTGGTTTCTCCTATGCCGATGTTAAGCTCATTTTGTAACGCGCTGACTATTTTTTTTACTCCGTTTACGTGGCAGGCGGTTCCTTCGCATATTTTGATTACGTTTTTTCCCAAAGGTTTCAGCCTGAACTGAGCATAGAAAGTGATTACACCATAAATCTCAGCCGGAGGAATACCGGTTACTTCGCTTATATAGTGCATTTCCAACTCAGGTATAAATCCGTAAGTGTCTTGTGCTGATTGAAGAAGAGGAATCAGTTGCCCTAACTTGTTTTCGTTTCCGAGCAACTGACCCTTAAATTTCTCAATCTTTCCAACTGTTTCCAAACTGTTTTTAGGCATGTCTGAGATTACCTTCCTGAATCTGTTTTATTAAAACGCTCCATCAAACACATTAATGATGGGGTATTTCTTTATCTTGAGAACACCATCGATATTACGTAGTTTGTCTTCGATTTTCCGGTTAATCTCGTTAAACTGAGTCCCCTGCATAAGCAACAGGAGGTCGTATTTACCAACTGTATTATCGCAGTAAACTACGTTTTCGTCAAAACGTAGAATTGGATAAATGCTGTCAAGTTTCTCTTTTTCAATCTGTATGGCGACAGAGGCACAGGTGTAGTTGCTGAACTTGCGTTGTTGCAGTAATTGGGCTGTATCTTCGGAAAGTGCTTCTTCAGCGGTCTTGATGATTTCGGCAAGATTAGCGTCAAGCATAGGGGTTTTAACTTGCAGGTAGTCAATATCTTCCACGCCTTCCATCTTGAGTACTTTGTTACGATAAATGTCTTCGAGAGTCTTTTCATCATCAGCCTGAATAAGCATTACGATATCGTAGTCGCTGTTGGTGGAGTCGCAGTAAAGAACATTGTCCATGAAGTAAAGTTTGCGGTAAAGCTCGATAAATTTTTCACCACGCAGAGCTTTATCATTCAGGCGAATCATCATGTAGGCGGAGACACTGTGTCCCTGTACTGGTGCTTCCTCTGCCGGTTTTACTTCTATAGCTGGTGCTACATCAACTTCCGGGCGTTCTTCAACTTCGGTTTCCAGTCCCTGAGCAATGATGTCGAACTGGTGGGCGAGGTCTTCAGCGGAAAGTGGTTTCTGTAAGTAACCGTCTATATGCAGTTTCCGAATTTCTTCTTCATTCAGGATGTCACCATAGCCAGTTATCAGGATAACAGGCACGTTGGGGTATTTCTTTTTGATGATACGGGAGAGCTTAATACCATCAATATCCGGCAACTTGATGTCTGAGACTATATAGTCTAAATCCATGTGTTGGTTTTCGTACTGTTTGAGTTTCTTGAGAGCGCATACACCACTTTCACAAGGTTCAGTATCGTATCCCTGTTGCAGCAGACTGATTCCTAGTGATCTTCTGAGCGATGACTCGTCGTCGATAAGTAGAACTTTTTTGCTTTCCATGATTCCTCCGAGGTCTTTTTTATTTTTTTTGTTGAAAAATTCAATGAACACATAATCGCCCTTTATAATGCACGTGGTGTGCCAAAGATGTTATCCCCTTATATTATATGTAATTAGGAATTTACATGCAAACAGGTTTATTGTACAAAGTGTTAAAGAATTTATTGAAATACTGCTAACCTGTTGGAAAATCAGGCAATAAGGAAATCGTTAATATTTTTAACGAATGCAGGTATCAGAGAAGTCCCGCTATAAGAGGTTTTGGGCGGTGTTAAATAATTGAGCGTTAAAATATTTTATAGTGAAGTATGGATGTCTGTCAGTCCATAGCCATCATCTATCTTAAAATTTATAGGTAAGTGAAAGCAAAGGCAGAGTAATCTCTCGATTTGGTGCGAAATTTTTCTTCATTGCCAGAGCTAAGAAGCCTTCGGGTTTAATATCTATACTCAGAGGAAAATCTTTTTCACGTATTCGGGCACTTTCGGCGTAAGAACTATACATTAACCAGAATCCTCCTGCCGCGCCGATGCTACTGAAGGTCGAATAAAGCTTACTGCTGTCATCATTATCTGAAGATACAAGGTAAGCCATTCCTAATCCAAGCAATCCTCCCGCGAGTTCACCAAGTTCAATCAGGATTCCCTGTCCATTTGTGAAGTTTTTCCCTTTTACCAGTTTATGTCCCAGATTGAGTCCGGCTATGACTCCAAGCATACCCGCGGTTGTATAGGCTTTGTCTTCATCCATGTCGCAAATATCTATTAACGTGACCGGAATGAGATATCCAAGGAATCCCACGGAACCCAAAACACGTGCGTCCCCTTTCGTATATGGTTGATTATCTGATAACCGCTTTCCACTCCATAGTCCCAATCCCGCTCCAAGCAGAACACTTCCCGCGATAGCTTGTGATTCATTATTATCAATAAAATCTAACAGATGAGCCGCACCCAGCCCCAATGCCATTCCATAATCTCCACCTATGCCAATTGTCATAGCTGTTCCCGCACTCATATTTGTATTGGAAGCAACATGAAAACCAACAAAACCCTCGGTGATGCTTGCAAGCATTCCCGTGGCGAGTACTCCCTGAAAAGAAGGGTCATCACTAAACAAGAAAGATAGAGCTGTTCCATGTGCGATACCGCGTGTTTTTCCATAGAGGTTTAAGGTTGCTGCCGCGTCGGTAACTGGTATGTTGCTCGTTGAAGCAAAAGGAATATCAAATCCCGCGCTGCTTGTTAACATGTAAAGTGCTGTCGCTCCTTTAGCATCGCTAACTTCACATATTGCGGGAACAGCCCATCCATAATATCCCAGGGAAAGTGCCATAGAACCCACAATCAATTTTGTCCGTCCATCTTGATTGAAAGCTTCCCCCGGCTTTTTAGCTTCAAGGGAGTCTGTTACTTTTTGCTGAAATATTTCGGCTTCTGAGGTAGTAAAAAGCAATCTGGATTGTACTGTCTTTCCGTTTTCCCGATAAGAAATCTCAAGCACAAAGGTTGAGTCTGTAATCTGAAACAAACGAGCTTCCCGAAAGTTACTGTACTCGGTAAACAGTTCCAGCTTTCGCTCTAGTTTCGAAGAAATGTAATCAATTCTGCCTTCTTTATCTATGGGAATTTGCACCTCTTGCGCGTTGCTTATCTCCGCGAGACAGAGAAATAAAAGCAGAAATAATAATATGTTTCTCACTGTTTGCCCTCCTGAACATTTCTTCCATTTACTTGATGATGCGGGGGAAAAGTTGTCAAGTTTTGCTGTTAATATTTTATCTCGTGTCCCATAGCCTGACAGCATTATCCAGATTAAAATTTATAAGTAAGTGAAAGCAAAGGCAGAGTAATCTCTCGATTTGGTGCGAAATTTTTCTTCATTGCCAGAGCTAAGAAGCCTTCGGGTTTAATATCTATACTCAGAGGAAAATCTTTTTCATTTTTTTCATGAATTTCTGCACTTTCAGCATACATAATATACGTAGCCCAGAATGCTCCCGCGGCACCAATAGAGCTTGACGTTATGAATATTGAGCTACCCTCAACTCTTTCATCTAAAGAAATAATACTGGCAACTCCAAATCCAATACATGCTCCAACTAATTCACTAAGTCGAATCTTGATTCCCTGTACAGTTGTGAAATCATGTTTCCGGGCTATTTTACGACCCAAACCAAGTCCCGCAACAGAGCCAAGCATACTTGCGACTACCATTGTTTTTTCATCTTTCACGCCAATTGCGTCCAATATCGGCAATGGCAAATGAGCACCAAGAAGCCCGGTCGCATAAAGAACATGGGCATCACCTACAGTATAGAATTCATTATCTGTTAAAAGATTGCCACCAAAGAGTCCTGCTCCCGATCCAACCAAAACGCATGTTGATAAACTTTTTGATCCCCAGTCGTCAGTGTAATCTGTTAGAAATGCTGTTCCCAATCCCAATCCCATCCCAAAGTCTCCGTAAACACCAATAGTCTTAGCTACACCCGGATTTATGTTACACTTGTTACCAATATAAAAGCCCGCAACCCCTTCGGCAATACTCACCAGCATTCCCGAAGTAGCAATTTCGTGTGAAGGAAGGTCGTCACTAAGGTAGTTACTTATAGCTAATCCGTGCAGGATTCCGCGTGATTATCCATAGAGACTGAAAGTGGTAGCTTGATGAGTCACTTTCATGTTTCTGGTTAGAATAAAAGGAATAATGAATCCAGCACTACTTGTTAACAGGTAAGCTCCTATTCTCTCGTTAACGTCATCACTTTGCAGTAATTGAGGAACAACCCATCCATGATAACCTAATGCTATGATATAAGAACCGGATACTAACTCTATGCGACCCTCTTGATTGAAAGGAGTTTGTGATTTTCTATCAAAAATGCGGTCTGTTACTTTTTGCTGAAATATTTCTGCTTCCGAGGTAGAAAACAGCAATCTTGATTTTACTGATTTTCCATTTGCCCGATAAGAAATCTCAAGCACAAAAGTTGAGTCTGTAATCTGAAACAAACGAGCTTCCCGAAAGTTACTGTACTCGGTAAACAGTTCCAGCTTTCGCTCAAGTTTCAAAGAAATATAATCAATTCTGCCTTCTTTATCTATGGGAATTTGCACCTCTTGCGCGTTGCTTATCTCCGCGAGACAGAGAAATAAAAGCAGAAATAGTAATGTAGCTGTCTTCATTGTTTATCCTTTTATTATACAAAAATTAAGAATCAGGAAATATCATCTAATCATCTTTTATCAGCCGTTTTCCCATGCAGATTATTGGTTCGATATTGTATCCCAGTCTTTTATAGAACTCAATAACTTTTTCGTTTGTAGATCGAATCTCAATATTAATCTTAGGGCAACCAAGCTTCAAAAGAAGTTTCTCTACTTCATTCATTAACTGCTTACCATAACCTTGCTTCCGGTGCCGGGGTGATACAGCAAGATAATTAACACCCCCGCGATGTCCATTGTATCCACCCATAACGCAAGCAATAACTATTCCATCTATTTCTCCAATTAGAAACAAATTGCGTTTATCTGGCAGTTTTCGGGCTATGTCTTCATAAGGATCATTCCAGGATACAGTAAGACCACATTCTTTCCAAAGAGACACAACCTGCTCAGTGTCTGATTCAACAAATTCGCGAATTTTCATTTATTTCACCTTATTATTACTTTTTGATAAAACAACTTTAGCATGGGAGCAATTTTTCACAAGTTTTTGATACATAAATGGCAGTCTTTTTTATACATAGATTTAGGGCAGTTTACATAATGGGAGTATGCGTGATACGCGTCTATACATGATAAGAGGTTATCACATTATAGAAAGCAAATACTTCTATCTCACGTTATTCCATATTTGAACCCAAATTGTGCTTCAGAGATTCACAAATGCGGCAAACCTGTTTGTGATAAGAACAGAAAAAAAATCATCGGAATATTTACAAATATGCGATGAATCCAGAACCCTAACCTTCGGAAACCGAACGTTAGGTAGATGTCCTTCTGCCTGCTGTATCTTAAGGAGTTCACGACGACCCATCTTCACCACTTTTTGCAAAATCTAAAGCACAAACAGGGCTGTTGCACCAGCCTTGCACATTTTGATTGACAGAAATACTCATTGAGTCATTTATGAAAACAATATAAATAAATAAGTTGGAGCTAACATGACACAAACGTTTCAGGATTTTGTAAGTGCGTCTGGAGCTAATATACCACTATTTGGATTTACCATTAATCTTATTTTATCTGCAATATTAGCAATTGTACTAAGTTGGATATACACGAAGTATGGCAATTCTCTATCAAATAGAAAGCAATTCGGAAAGAACTTCTTGCTGATAACAATGACAACAATGCTGATTATTTCTGTAGTGAAGTCTTCATTAGCATTATCGTTAGGTCTTGTTGGTGCACTATCAATAATCAGGTTCCGTGCTGCAATAAAAGAACCAGAGGAATTAGCATATCTATTTATGGCAATTGCGATTGGATTGGGATTTGGTGCGGATCAAACAGGTATTACTTTGTTGGCATTTGCAATTGTTGCTTTAATTGTAATTTTTACGAAGAAATTCTCCAAAAAATTTCATGAAAATCAGAATCTATACTTGACAATACATTGTACTGATACTCAAACTATAAGCATAGACATCATTCTGGAAATTCTTAAAAAATACTGTGATGCCGTAGATTTACGAAGATTCGATGAAACAAATGAAATGCTCGAAGTTTCATTTTTGGTTGAAGCACAGAACTTTGAACAGCTTAGTAAAACTAAGACTGAATTGCAAAAGTTAAACAAGGAACTTAAAATTACTTTTTTAGACAACAAGGGGCTACTATAGAATGGAAATCCATAAGAATGATTCCTTTGAACAAAAAATAAAAAATATCAAAAGCAAACGTGGCAGAAAAAGACTATTTTATGCTCTGCTAATTATTATTGGATTGTCAATATTTGGTTTAATTACTTTTTACTATGGGATGTTGACATATAAGACAGGTGGGAATTGGCTGATTAGGATGTTCGCACATCGTCTGAATCAAAGAGATTTTTCATTTATAAAGAATGAAGTCAGTAGTTATTCAAGTGAAATTGACCATTTTGATCTTGAGATAAGTCATATCAACATGCAAAAGTTAAGATATAACAGAGAAATGGCTCTTCGAAGTGGTTATTTAACAAAAGACCTGGAAATAGAAGTACCTGCCATAATAAGATATAAGAATAAAAAATATAGAATTAGAATCTCCTTGACCGGCACAACAATAGAACATATTATGAAGCTTAATAAATGGTCCTTCGCGGTGAAAGTAAAAGGTGGCAAATCAATAAATGGAATGAAAAAATTTGCTTTTCTTGTTCCTCGGTCAAGAGGGTATCTGACAGATTGGATTGCACAACAACTTCTTATGTCACGTGGTGCTATTGGTATAAGATGTAATTTTGCAGATGTA
>JAIOTM010000292.1 GCA_021106755.1 Candidatus Cloacimonadota bacterium
ATCGAAGTCTCTCGTTCTTTACTTCGATGTAACCGCTGTACCAGCCTGTTGAATCCGGTCGTAGTGTAAAAGAAAGTGTTTTCTTCTGATTCGGTTCCAGATCGGTAATCTGCTCAGACAAGGTAACACCACCGACAACAAGCTTCAGAATAGCATCTTCAAAGGGGCGGTCAGAGTGATTGCTGAGTTCAAAAGAGAGGGTCTGCACCGCCGCTCTGTCTATAAGACTAACCTGAGGTTGAACATTGCCGACACTAAGATTCATCCTGTCCTGCGGGCGTGATGTAGGAAGAATATAGAGAGACACGGCAGTTCGTTCTGGTATTGGTTTAATCTGGTTATCGGTAATAAAGTAGATTTCCCTGTTAGGTGTGTGAGTACTTCTGAGTTTTTCTTCCGCTTCCGCTACAACAGTGCTGAATAACATGGGCAATGGGGTAATTTCTATTCTTTCTATCAGGTTATTGTCTATTTGCCCTGAGATAACGTTGCCATTGAGATTATTCCAGGCTTTATCAAGGGTTAGCACGAGCAGTTGGTCTTCGGAGTTCAGCATCCGGTTTATCTGTCCTGCCATGCTTTTAGCGGCTTCTAATTCTGTCCGGCTGTCCACGAGATAATCCATAGAAAACGAATTATCAATAATCAGGGCGATAGCGGTGCGGGGGTGGCTTGTACCTTTTTTCAGAAACGGTAATTTCAGAGCCGGGCGGGAGATAGCAAACACAGTAAATAAAACAATAGCGATTCGTAATAGGAGCAGAATCAGATTTTTAATGCTGATTTTTTTATTTCGGTGTTTCTGACTCTCTTTAATAAAGCGGATTGTACTGAAAATTATCCTTTGAGGTTTCCGTCTCGCAAACAGATGTATCAGCAAAGGTATAACTGAGGCGGCTGCAAGAAACAGCAAACCGGAATTGAGAAACGAGAGGGAAAACACTATAAGCCGACTGAGATACTGATAAGATATCTGTTGTTTTTCAATACCATACCGTTAGTAGTAGCAGAAAGGTCTATCCGTAACTGCTTAATGTAATATCCAGTTCCAAATGAAGTGAAAATTGCGTCTTCATTCGCGAAATCCTCACTATGAATTCCGGTTCGGAATAGCAGAACTCCTTCACCGACAGGCGTGTTTAATTCAAATTGCCGAACAATGCCCAGATGATATTCCTGCTCTTTTTTAAGGTTGAGCTTGCGTGAAATTCCCGTTGTAAGGGCATAGTTGCCAATACCCCACTGAAAACCGAGACTCGCGCGTTTCGTAATAACTCGATTAGCACTATCTTCCCAATAGAGTCTGGAAAATAAATCGTAGAATACCAAACCGGCAGAAAAGCCCTCTTGTTTAAGAAGAAAACCAAGATCAGCGGAATAGCCTTTAACCCGTTCATCATAGAACTCTTCTCTGAGCCAGCTGTTTCCGGTTTGCTTCTCTTCGAGATAAACCAATCTGCCGAAAATATATTTGAAACTCATACCCCAGGAAATATCAACAGCAGTGATATCTTCCACCTGTGTTCCAAACGCGAATTGAACTGCATCAAGTTGGTAATCTTCGTACTCCCTGTATATTTCGCCTGTGCTGTTATAGGTGCGGGACTGATTTATTGATGCCAGAGGATACCAGCCAAATCCGCCTTTAGCAGCATATACGCTGGCATAGGTGAATTGATTTTTTTTGAGTATGTTTGCCATGCTCATCACTTCACTGAAACTCATTCCCTGCTTATGTTCCATTTTGAAGCTCGCGGTAACGACTCCATTCTCCACGAAGGGGAGAAGTGCCGGATTGTTATACATAAGAGCGGAATCGGATTCATAGGTAACGCTCATGCCCCCCATTGCTTCCACTACAGGAGAAACCTGATGAACGGGAGTATGAAAATCATAGGAGCTTATCGGGAAGCCGAAAAGCAGGCTTCCGAAACTTACCATAAGCAGTATCAGATACTTATGAGCAACTCTAATCATCGAATTTATTGAATGATGGTTAGTAACTGGAATAATCGTCACATGCATCTCCGTATTTATATTTCTCCCAACCGCTTGGCTACAATAAGATTAAGGATTGCCATCAGGAAAGCTCCGATAAGCAGCTTTGTAACGAAGTCGGGAGTGCAATTCTGAAACTGTCCTTCAAAAAAAGTGCTCAGTATCTGGCACGAAATAGGGAGCAACAGTACAATGAGAAACTTAGCAAAACGTGTCTGCCGGAAAAAGAAGACTACAATTAATGCTGGTAAGACAGCAAATCCCATCGCTGTAGGAGCAAAAAACGCGATGAAACCAGTATAGGTAATTACGCCGCGTCCTCCGCGAAATTTATTGGTAACAGGCAGACAATGCCCCACAATCATCATAAAACCAAAAATAAGAAGCCATATCTGGTTCGCGTACAATGGGAATGTATTGCTAAAAATCCTTTGCAGAAGAAACAGGTAAAGATACATCATAGTGAAATCAATCGCACCTGTCAGCAGTCCAAGAGCTTTACTTACATTGAGATAAATATTAGTAGTATCGGGGTGTCCCGATCCGATTTTCTCAATCCGTAAGTTGCGAAAGGTTCTGGCAATCACGCGGGCTGAGGAAAAACAGCCAATCAGGTAAGATACGATGATAAGCAGAACAGGGATAAAAAATTCAAACATAATTTACTCCTGACGCCGAGAACCCATAATCGCGGTCCCTATCCGAAGGATTGTAGCTCCTTCGCTTATTGCCAATTCAAAATCACTGCTCATTCCCATAGACAATTCTCTCATAGTTGTTCCCAAAGTATTATTGATTTTCTCAAGCAGATTGCGCAAGAGGGCAAAATTCTCTTTTATTGCTTCAGAATCGCGAGTTATTTTGCCTATGGTCATCAAGCCACAGACATTGATATGTTCAAGTAATAATATCTGGCGAATAATTGCTTCGGTCTGCTCTGGTTCGCAACCGTACTTGGAAGTTTCGCCGGATGTGTTAACCTGGATGAGGATATTCTGAATTCTCTCCTTAGGTAAACGCTGATTGATTTTCGTAGCAAGCTCAACACTATCTATAGAATGGATAAGGTCAGGTTTCAGCGGAAGCAATTTGTTAATCTTGTTAGACTGAATGTGCCCGATGAAATGAAATTCGCGGTAAATTCCTTGCAGTTCAGGAATTTTCCGCTCTGCTTCCTGCACTTTATTCTCACCGATAAATTCTACTCCGCCAGCTATTGCTTCTTTAATAACTGCTACCGGCTGTGTTTTGGTTATTGTAACAAGTTTTATTGTATCGGGATTACGACCATAACGCAGGGCTGTGTTGTGGACGCGTTTCTGTATCTTTTCTATTCGTTGCTGGTATTCATTCATAATATTACCTGTAAAAGCCGTGAAAGGTCTCTTCCTGTCAAGAATTATCGCACTCGTCAGAGATACCCCCATTTTTTGGAAACTTATGGTTTGCACTTCTCACGACTCGAAAACACACGGTTTAGGAGAGACAGACAATTGACGGGACGAAATATCTATTCATCGTTATCCTCGTATTCTTTGCTGTTTTGTTTATGGCGTAACTCCCTGAACAACAATAAGCTACGAAGTTGCCTTATTAGGTATTATTTTAACTTATTTGTTTGTGATATATGTCATTAAATCAACTCGAAAAGATTAGTTAATAATCAAGCATCGTTTAGAAAAATCGTTGAAGAAGGGGTAATAAGCTATTGAGTCAATTCAAAATTTTGAGATTCTTCAACCTGAATTCTATAGCGGAAGGGGATACTAAGAAGTAAACAGCTAACGGATTAACCAGTTCTTGTCTGATTTGATCGTCCCGAAATTTGTATGAGTCTCTTTCATCCACAATTTTTTGTATTTGTTTTAAAACTTCATCTTTAGGCATCAGAAGTTTAGCGGCAAAAGCATTTGCTTCATATTCCTTTCCGTCCCAATCAGAGCTCCTGAACATAGTTTTTTTGCTGTCTGTTATAAGAACACTTCCCTTACCTGTTTTCTGCCATAAGTGTAAAACAATATGCCCTAATTCATGTGCTAAAGTAAATCTTTGTCGATAATCTGGTTCCTGATGGTTCACAGCTATAAAAAACCGATTGTTCCGAAACCCACATTCTCCCGATATATCATCATCTTCATACAGTTTGAAGTGCAAATCAATATCACAGTCTGAAATAATTCTGTCAATAGGTACAGGATATCCGTACTTTTTGTTTTCAGCAAATTTTTCGGGATTGCGTTGTAATAACTCAATCAGGTCTTCAGGTGTAGTATCATTCCCCATCTGGTTTTACCTCTTTTATGCGAGCAAGAATATTTCTGAGTTTCTGTTCTTCACTAAGTTGGCTCAATTCTGATTCGGTTTTTTGTTCATTTTGATCTGTACTTTTAGTTTTTAATTTTTGAATAAACTCTTCGTTGTCTAAAAACTTTTTCATCAGTCTTTTCATTACGATTTCATTACTGGTAAATTCCTTAATAAACTCATCAATATATTCATCCTTTTTTGTGTTAATCTTCTTTTGCCAATATACGACATACATCGTTCCGCTGATAGCAAGTAGTGCCACAACTAAAGTCATTATTGCAATGGATAACATTGCGATATTATCCATCTCCCAAAATGTTCTTTCCGGAATTTGGCGACTTCTTCGCTCTTCCTGATTCCTCAGGATTTTCCTTATTTCATCTACTTGCCTTTTCAGAGAATCTGATTGCGTGAATTCTGATTTTCCACTCACATTTTCATTCGATGTTTCTGCAAACAAAACACTACAAAGAAGCAATGAAAGAGCAATCATTATAAATATCCATTTCATACTTATAAATTGTCTCTGTTCAAGATAAATGTCAACAAAAACTTTTCTGAATCAGCAGAAATTTATCATTAAAGCTAAAATTTTATTGTAAACACTTGACGTTATCTATCCCTGCTGATTTACAACTATCGGAGTTATCTTGATGAAAATATTGGAATTCAGATGCGATAAACTGCTTTTTGGGATTTCCCTACAGTTAATCAGGAAAATTATCAGCGAACCTGAGTTGATTGATCCGGGTGGAGCACCTCCTTTTGTTCGGGGTATCTTCCGTGAGAGAAACCGCGTTTACACTCTGCTTGATATTTCTCTATACTTAACAGGCATTCCGGCTGAAAATGGGCGATGCGTTTTACTTAAGACCAGTTCAGACCTTGATAATGAACCATTTGAGCAGACTTGGGATACAATGCTTCAGTTGGCGTTTCAGGTTCAGGAAGTAGGAGATATTTCCGAGATGGAAGAAGAAGAGTTGCGTCCGGCTGAGGACAATGTAGCCGGAATTCCAGCCGATTTGATTAAGGGGATTGGCAATAACTCAGATGGAGAAAAACTCTTTGTGCTTGATGCTCAGGAGTTGTTGCAAAAATTACTGGAGTTTGCCAACCATGGTTAAAAGTCTGGAAATAACCGGAAACTATGTTACTATCTTAGACCAGACCCTGCTTCCACACGAAGAACGCTATATCGAAATCCATACTTGTCGGGAAATGATAGACGCGATTCGCCGGATGAGTATTCGCGGCGCACCCGCCCTCGGCATAGCTGCTACCGCCGCCGCCTGGTTGGCTGTTCAGGAATTTACTGGTAGCAGTAATTTTCAGGGATATTTTGAACAACAACTACAAGCTATCGAAGACAGTCGTCCCACCGCGGTAAATTTATTCACGGCAATTGCTCATATCCGCAAGACTATCGCAGACATTGACTCCCCTGCCGAAGCAGAGAGCAGAATTCTTGACTGCTTACGTGCTTTAATCAGGTACGAAATAAACGCGTGCGTTACAATGGGAGAGAATGGAGCAAAACTTTTCCAGCACAACAAACTGAATATTCTCACTATATGCAATACCGGTTCATTAGCGACAGTTGGAATCGGAACCGCCCTCGGAGTTATTCGTTCCATTCCCCGCCACCTAATTGATACCGTGTTCGCTCTGGAAACACGCCCAAAATTACAGGGAGCAAGGCTTACCATGTGGGAATTAGAAAAATCAGGTATTCCGGCAAAGTTGATTACCGATGGCATGGTCGCTGATGTTATGAGTCGTTTCAGGATTGCGGCATGCATTGTTGGGGCTGACAGAATTGCTGCTAATGGCGACACAGCAAATAAAATCGGAACATTTTCGCTGGCGGTTCAGGCACAACACTTCAAGATTCCATTTTACGTTGCCGCTCCCGAAACAACCTTCGACCGGAGTTTAACTGACGGTAGCGGTATTAACATTGAACAACGGAATAGTAGCGAAGTAACATCTTTCGCCGGAACTACTTCCGCTACTGAAAACTGCAGGGTTTACAATCCCGCTTTCGATGTAACCCCCGCCGGGTTGATTACCGCGATTATCACCGATAAAGAAGTTTACCGTGCACCCTACTCTTTTTAAGGCAATCTCGCTACTACTCTGGCTTGGGCTTCTTTCCTCGCTAACGGCAATAGAAGGCATTGACCCGCCTATCAGCTATGATGAATTGGTGCTAAACCCTCACTCAATAAACGCCATTTTCCAGCAGGAAGGCTCAGTAAAAAAAACCGGAGCGTATCTTGAAGGCGGTTTACATTACACCAGGGACTATTTGCAGTTCAACACCAGCTACCTGCGTAAAGAGTTGAGCTTAAAAGCTTCTTTAACAACCAGAGAAGCCCCGGTATCCACCTGTCTGGAATTACAAAGGAAACAACACTGCCTGAGTATCATTCGCCAGACATGGGAACACAAACCGGAATGGATTCAGGCAGAATTAGACAACACCCTTCATTTCTGGAAAACCACAGTGAGCCATTCGTTAGTCTGGAACGATACTTACTCACTCTCCCGTAGCCAATCCCAAATCACAATAGAGTTGCCGGATGTAACTCCTTATGCTCAGGGAGATATTCATGAAACTGGCGAGTGGTTAGTTTCTACAGGGATAGTTATACCAAAAGAGCACTGGACAATCGCGGTAGGCGTACAACGTGAAAGCAAAAACAAGTCTTTTATACCGGAAGCTTATTTCAGCTATCACCCTAATAATTCTTTGATGCTTCAAACAGCCAGCACCGTAGAATTCCGGGCTATGCCTCTGAATGATAATTATAATAACATCGCGTTGGGCTATCGGCAGTCAATTACAAATTTTAATCTCCTGATAGCTCCAGAGCTTCTCCGCCGAAATACATTTTCAGTTGAGCACCGTTTGGGACAGATGCTCCAGAAGTTGACACTCGAATACAATCAGTATGAACAAGTCCGGCAAACCCGTTGGTTCGGTAATCAATACCAGCTTGAATTAACTGATGACCAGATAAACCATGTCGTGAATTATCACCTGCGGTTCGCTTCGTTGGGATTCCGATATTATTATTTATCTGGAAAGCGGGCAGGATTAGCTCCAGACACAATTTACTCCGCTGAATTCCGTCGCTGGATAATGCCTTGGTTTATCCTGCAATTACAAGCTAATCGAGAAGAACGTATCCTTATCAATAATCACGAATACGAACAGTGGTCGGCGATGTCCGCACTGGAATACTACGGGTTACGGAAGTGGAGTTTCATTCTGAGCGTCAACCGGAAATGGAATGATTTTCCCATCGCCGAGTTGAAAGATAATCTGACAATTGGACTCAGTGTTCAGTTTGGAGAAAAAAAATGACTGTTCACATACAAACAGATGCCCGATATGATGTTAGTCAAATCAGGGAATTTCTGGAAACAACTGATTTTATTGAAAGTATAAAAGATTTCAAGCGGATTCTGGTGAAACCAAATTTACTGGGACCACACTCCCCCGATAAGGCTGTTACAACCCACCCCGATGTTATCAGAGCAGTCGTCAGCATGATAACTGATAGAGGTAAACAAGTGATCATTGGCGATAGCCCCGGCGGTCTTGTCCCAGCCGCAAAAGTTTACGAAACAACCGGAGTAAAGGCTGTCGCTGAAGAATTTAGAACAAAGCTTGTCGTGTTTGAGAAAGAGGGTTTCCGCGTAATTCAATACAACAATTCCGATTTGCATATTGCGAATCCATATTTCGACTGCGACTCGGTTGTCAATATATGCAAATACAAGACTCACGGGATGATGCAGTTTACAGGTGCTGTAAAGAATCTTTACGGATTTATCCCCGGATTAAAAAAAGCACTGCATCATCGGGACAGACCTGACACCAAATCTTTCAGTTTACTGCTCGCTGACCTGTATATGGCATTAAAACCAAAACTCGCTTATCATATAATGGACGGGATTGTTGGTATGGACGGCGAAGGTCCTTCCGCTGGTAATCCTTATCCTTTTGGAATATTGTTCGCAAGTTCAAGTGCCCCTGAATTGGACGCGGTTGCCAGTCGCATGATGGGTTTTCGATCTGGAGATATAGCGCATATCAATACAGTACTGGAACGTGACGGTATTCTGCCCTCCCGAATTGACATCCGTGGTTGTGCCGATGATTATGTTTTCAGCAGTGCCAATATAAGAACTGTTCGAATAAAAAGCTTGCTATTTGAAAAGACACCTCCCTGGGCCTGGTTTATTTTTAAGAAATTATTTGACTTCTACCCCGACTTCAACTCTAAGTGTGTTAAATGTGGTATATGCGTTAAAAGTTGTCCAGTTAACGCGATGACTATGCCAACGGATGGTAATCATCCTGTTATTGATTATAGTAAGTGCATAAATTGTCTGTGTTGCCATGAGCTTTGTCCATACCAGGCTGTTTATATAAAAAAGACATGGTTAGCAAAACGCCTGATACCCTGACGAGGAAATAATGATACACTTTATCTGGTTCTGTAAGTGGAAAATCGAAACGGAAGTGTTTTCAGCAGGGAACAAGTTTCTGCTCCCGAAATCCCTACCGGAACAAACTCAAACATTCGTAATGGACATAGTAAATGAAAGTTAAATTGAAGCAGGGACTACTGCTGAAAGTCGTTTTGCTGGGCTGTCTCATTTGGGTATTACTGTTAGACAGCTATACAGTTATTGATTTATATCGTTCCAAATCCAGACACGACCATCTACAGGAACGCATAGAAGTTTATGAAGCCGAAAATGTAAAACTGACTGAGACAAATAAGAAACTCAAGACTGACCCCGAAGCATGGGAAAAAATCGCCAGAGAAAAACTTGGTATGCAAAAAAAAGATGAAAATGTATATCGTTTTATAGACAAAAATAAGGCGGAAAATAAGAGTGAGTAATGAATCTGAATTATTGGAACAGTTATTGCATTATTTTGATTTGATATTTTACTGTGATTGAAATTTTATATGGAATTATAGTTTTTAGAGATGAGACTTAAAAAAACCAAAAAAATGATGGAGGAAGAGTAATGACAAAGAAAGTATTGTGTGTAGTAATGCTGATTACCTTATTCGGTGT